>CAJXVL010000006.1 GCA_913061205.1 uncultured Flavobacteriaceae bacterium
CACGTAAGGAGTCGTCGGCAGCGTCAGATGTGTATAAGAGACAGACCTTATGGATTTAGAAGTAATCCAAATTCAATAATTGATGTTGCCGATATTGTTTTTGTAAATCCTGTTAATACAGGATACTCTCGAATGGTTGCTGATAAAGAAGGAAAAATGCCAGACAAGAAATTATTTTTTGGTATTAATGCAGATATTAAATATTTGGCTGAATGGGTGAATACTTTTGTAAGTAGGCATAATCGTTGGGAATCTCCAAAATACATTATTGGAGAAAGTTATGGAGGTACTCGTGTGATGGGTCTTTCTAATGAATTGCAAAACTCACAATGGATGTATTTAAATGGAGTTATTTTAGTTTCTCCAGCAGATTATAATCTTTACAGCACGGGTCAGCCTATATATTCAGCAATTAATTTACCTTACTTTACTGCTGCTGCCTGGTATCACAAAGCATTGCCTTCTGTATTGCAAAATAAAGATTTATTAGAAATACTCCCTGAGGCTGAAGAATATGCCATCAACACATTAATGCCAGCACTTGCAAAAGGTGGCTTTATTAGTGATGAAGAAAGAAATGAAGTAGCCGAAAAAATGTCATACTATTCTGGACTGAGTAAAAAAGTTATTTTACAACATAATTTAGAGGTCCCTACTAGTTTTTTCTGGAAAGATCTGTTGCGGGATAAAACAGGTCAAACTATAGGGCGGTTGGATTCTCGTTATCTAGGCTTGGACAAAATGGAAGCAGGTACAAGACCAGATTATAGTCCAGAGCTTACTTCTTGGTTGCATTCCTTTACTCCAGCAATTAATCATTATATTAAAACAGAGTTAAATTTCTCTACAGATATAAAGTATAATATGTTCGGAAATGTAAATCCCTGGGATAGACGTAATAATAATACAAGGGATGGTTTGCGAGAGGCAATGGCAACTAATCCTTATTTAAAAGTACTAAATCAATCCGGTTATTACGATGGAGCAACCACCTATTTTGCTGCAAAATATTCCTTATCACAAGTTGATCCTAGCGGAAAAATGAAAGATCGTTTTACCTTTAAAGGATACCGAAGTGGTCATATGATGTATTTACGCAATGAAGATTTAATTAAAGCAAATGATGATTTAAGAGCATTCATTAAAGAGTCAGCTGCGAATGGTAAAGCCGCGAAATATTAAACTGTTTGGTGATTTAATTTTATAGTAATAGAATCGATTTTTTGTTTTTTTTTATGATTTTAACTATTGATACTTATTTTATGCTTGAATACCCGCCATCTACATGAAGTATCTGTCCAGTCGTCCAAGAAGATTTATCTGTAACTAGATAAGCTGCTGCCTCTGCAACATCTTTTGCAGTTCCTATTTTCTTTAATGGGTTGTTTTCAGCTTGAGCAGCTATCTTTTGAGGGGTATTTAAAAACTTGCTTGCTAATGATGTATCTGTAAGCGAAGGTGCAACGGCATTCACTCTAATTTTAGGTGCCAATTCTGCTGCTAATGACCTTGTTAAACCTTCAATAGCACCTTTTGATATAGCTACCTGAGAATGAAAATTAAATCCATTTTGTACTGCAATGGTTGAAAATAATACAATTGAAGAATTTCCACCCTTTGCTAATCTTGGCATGAGTGTTTTAATGATTTTAGTAGCACCAACAACTTGTAATTTAAAATCAGAAATAAAATCTTCGTCTGTAAAACGTTTGAATGGTTTTAAGTTAATACTTCCTGGACAGTATACCAAACCATCAATTTCATCTGGTAAAATATCAAGGTTTAGGGAGTCGCTTAAAACATTAAATTTTTGATACTGTACCTTATCTTGATTTTCGACTTGATTTTCGTTGTAGGTAGCAAATACATTGTGACCTTCTTTGACAAGTATGCTTACCAATTCTTTACCGATTCCGGATGAACCTCCAATTATTACATAGTTTTTATTCATATTATTTTTATTTTAAACGATATTATTTATTCCAATTTTATACTGTTCCAAGGCTCTTGTCCTTGCAAATTTATGTTCGACCATTGGTTCAGGATAATTCGCTGTCCCTAATTCTGAGATCCATTTTTTGATATAACCTTCAGATTTATCGAATTTTTTTAATTGTTCTATCGGATTGAAAATTCTAAAATATGGAGCAGCATCACACCCTGTTCCCGCTGCCCATTGCCAATTTCCATTGTTTGAAGAAAGTTCAAAATCCAATAGTTTTTTTGCAAAATAAGCCTCTCCTAATCGCCAATCTATTAATAGATGTTTGCAGAGAAAACCTGCGGTGACCATCCTCACTCGATTGTGCATGTATCCAGTTTCATTTAATTGTCTCATTCCTGCATCTACCATTGGATACCCGGTTTCTCCACGACACCATTTATCAAAATCTTCCTCCTTGTTTCGCCATTTAATGCCGTCATATTTTGGGCGAAAGTTTCCTATTACGACCTTGGGAAAGTGAAATAGTATCTGCATAAAAAATTCCCTCCATATTAATTCACTTAAAAAGACCTCATTACTAGGTTCTAGTTCTGCAATTATTTGGCGGACACCTATGGTTCCAAATCGAAGGTGGGGACCTAAATAGCTTGTAGAATCTAGTATTGGAAAATTTCTTGTTTCGGCATATGTACCAACTCCACTTAACTTAAAATCTTTCACATAGATGCTAGATGATTTAAATCCTAGTTCTTCCTTTTTAGGAAATGGATAATTTTCATGATGGAAATTTTCAAAAGTAATTTTAGGTTTTAATATTAAAGGATTATATAATGACAACCATTTTCTTTTAAAAGGAGTAAATACGGTATATGGTTCGCCATTAGCTTTAACAACTTCAGATTCCTCAAAAACCACTTGATCCTTAAAGGAATGCAATTCAATACCATTCGCCTTTAGAACTTCTCCAAGTTTCTGATCTCTTTTTATAGCATAAGGTTCGTAGTCCTTATTTATAAATACACTTTCAATAGTGTAATTCTGTATTAATTTATCCCAAACATCTTCGAGTTTACCTTTTAAAATTAAAAGAGATGTATTGTGTTTTTTAAGCACAAGGTTGATGTCAAAGAGTGTTTGGTATATAAAATTTACTCTTGGATCATCATTGGGCAATTCATTTAGAATGTTATCGTCAAAAATAAAGATGGGTAAAACGTTACTTTTTGTAGAAATCGACTCATAAAGAGCAATATTGTCTTCTAACCTTAAATCTCTTCTGAACCAAAATATGGAAACCTTCATAGCTTACTATAATTTTAAATAAAAAATACTAATACTCATTAGAACTTGTTAGTTTTTTTAGCATTCCATTAAAAATAGCACCATGAAATGGTAATACTAAATACCAATATAACCTTCCCATAAGTCCCAAAGGTCTATAGGTAGCAGTTTGAATAAGTTCGCCAGATTCAATTTTAAATTCAAGCCAAGCTTCTCCAGGTAATTTCATTTCAGCAAATAAGAGCAATCGGCCTTCGCTTTTATTTGCATACAATACTCTCCAAAAATCCAAAGCATCGCCTACATCTATGGTATGAAGGCTGGTACGACCTCTTCTAAGTCCAACTCCGCCTACTAATCTATCTATAAAACCTCTTGTTTTCCATAACCAATCTCCATAATACCATCCTGTTTGTCCACCAATACTCCAAATCTTTTCAATACAATCTTCCTTGTTTTTAAAGGCCAATCTTCGTTGATCTCTAAAACATCCAAAGGTTGGGATTTCAATGAAATCAGAAATATGACTACTAAACCCACTACTAGCATAAGCGTCTTTCCAACTTGAAACAATTTCATTGTTTTTAATTTTAGCGAAGGCCTTCGATAAAGACTCTTTATAGCTTATAGGAGTCACTTCCAAAATATCGTTTAAATCGGTATTGCGGCAGATTACTTCTATTTTCATGCTGTTTACAAGTGCTACGGCTAATTTATAAGATGTTGATGTTACAAAATATAACCAATAAGAAGAAAGTCGAGGGGTCATTACTGGAACAGTAAAGATTTTCCGATTTAATTTCCGCATTCGACTAAATTCTAGAAGCATTTCTTTGTACGATAAAATATCTGGTCCTCCTATGTCAAAATCTCGGTCAAATGTTTTAGAGTTAAAAATAGATTTTGAAAGAAAAGCAATTACATCCGAAATACCAATGGGCTGACATCTAGTGTTTAGCCATTTTGGAGTAACCATAACGGGCAGTTTTTCGACTAAATCTCTAATAATTTCAAAGGAAGCACTTCCAGATCCAATAATAATTCCAGCTCTTAAGGTTGTAAAATTATAGGTTCCTTTTTGGAGTTCCAATTCTACCGTTTTTCTTGAAGTAAGATGCTTGGATAATTCGACGTTATTTACAATACCACTTAAATAGATAACGTGTTGAACTTGGGTTTTGTTGATGGTATTTCTGAAATTAATTGCAGATTCTTGTTCTAGTACCTGATAATCTGAAGATGCAGACATGGAGTGGACCAAGTAATAAGCACCATCAATATCTTTTGGAATCGCATCAAGTGAATCTTTATCTAAAAGATCAATTTGAATTATTGAAATTTTTGGTCGTATGGATGAAGGAGGATGAAAACGATCCAAATCTCTAACACAGCATACAACTTCATGACCCTCTTCTATTAAAAGAGGGAGCAGTCGTTTTCCTATATATCCAGTTGCTCCGGTTAGTAATATTTTCATTTTCAATAAATTATTTCAATGCTATTTTATCGATTATTAATTCAAAGCGCTCATTTTTTTTATTTCCTATTAAAAATACTATTTCCTCTATACTGTCATGAGAAAAATTGGGTGCATCAAGTTTTCTTCCTCTAAAAGAAGGGTACATTTCTTTTAAGGGTATTTCTATTTCTTGCCATGCTCCGTTGGTGGAGAATGTTTTTATATAGGAATAGTAATTTCTTGAATTATCTTTAATTCTTAATTGATAATCTTTACCATCTCCTTTTATTTTTAGGAAAATCTTATTCTGGTTATTTACTTTTAAAGCTTTAAAGGCATGGCGTACCGAAGAAAACCCTCCATTGTTCTCCAATGATATGGTTCCGTTAAATACTCCAAAGCCATCTTTATTTATGCTTATATTACTAGATGATCTACCGCCCATAACGTTGTCATCAACTATTCTCCAGCTGTATATATTGGAGTTTTTATTAAAATTGAAAATTTTAATAGTTTGGATCGGCATATTGATTGATAAAAGTAAAAACAAATAATTCATAATAATATGATGTTTAACAAGAAACAAATATAGCTAAACAAAGTATGTTTTATTTTGTTTTATTTATTATTTTTTTAAACCACTTCTACAAATAAACCTTCTTCGGTTTTATTGACTTTGGCAATTCCACTTTTTGTTAATCCTTTAATGGTCTTATCCCATTTTTTATTACTTAGTCCCGATTGAATTTTTAGTTCGCTTAATTCAAAAGGAGAATTAGCTTTTAGCATATTAAAAACCACTTTTTCATCATCACTCATCGCCACCTGCTTTACTTCAGGTTTCATTTGAGGAAAAAATAGTACTTCCTGTATGGAAGCGTTATTAGTTAAAAACATAATCAAACGATCCATTCCAATTCCCATTCCTGATGTTGGAGGCATTCCGTATTCTAAAGCTCTTAGAAAATCTTGATCTATAAATTCTGTAGCTTCATCATCACCACGTCCTGCTAATTTTACTTGATCTTCAAAACGTGCTCTTTGGTCAATTGGGTCGTTTAACTCAGAATAAGCATTTGCTAATTCTTTTCCACAAATAATTAACTCGAATCTTTCGGTAAGATCTGGGTTAGAACGGTGTTCTTTGGTTAAAGGGCTCATCTCTTTTGGATAATCTGTAATAAAAGTAGGTTGGATGTAATTGGCTTCACATTTTTCACCAAAAATTTCATCGATTATTTTTCCTTTACCCATCGTTTCATCTACCTCAATCCCCATTCCTTTAGCAGCTTCTCTAATTTCATTTTCTGATTTTCCTAAAATATCAAAACCTGTATGATGTTCAATCGATTCAGCCATCGTTACTCTAGCATATGGAGCTTTAAAGTTAATTTCGTGTTCTCCAAAAATAGATTTTGAGCTTCCGTTTACTTCCGTGGCACAGAATTCCAATAATTTTTCCGTTAAATCCATCATCCAATTATAATCTTTATAAGCTACATAGATTTCCATCATTGTAAATTCTGGATTGTGAGTACGATCCATACCTTCATTTCTGAAAGTTTTTGCGAATTCATATACACCATCAAAACCACCTACGATTAATTTCTTTAAATATAATTCACATGCAATTCTCATAAACATTGGAATGTCTAGAGAATTGTGATGTGTTTTAAAAGGTCTTGCTGCTGCCCCTCCAGGTATGGACTGTAGGATAGGGGTTTCAACTTCAAAATAACCACTATTGTTAAAGAAAGTACGCATCGCTGTAAATAATTTAGTCCGCTTTATAAATACTTCTTTTACTTTCGGGTTGACCACCAAATCTGCATAACGTTGGCGGTAACGCAATTCGGGATTATTAAACTCATCAAAGGTGTTTCCTTCACTATCTGTTTTTGGCAATGGTAACGGTTTTAAAGCTTTCGAAAGTAATTTAAAACTCTTAACCATTACTGTTTTTTCTCCTACTTTAGTTGTAAATAGCTCTCCTTCAACACCAATGAAATCACCAATATCTAATAGTTTTTTATAGACCTCATTATAGAGTACTTTGTCCTCGCCAGGGCAAATTTCATCTCTATTAAAATATACTTGAATGCGACCTTTTGAATCTTGCAATTCTGCAAATGAAGCTTTTCCTTGTATCCGGCGAGACATTAATCGTCCGGCAATAATTACTTTTTTACCGTTTTCAAAATTCTGTTTAATATCTGCAGTCATCGCATCCACCGGAAATAAATCTGCTGGATATGGGTTAATGCCTAAGGCCCTTAATTGTATGAGCTTTTCTCTTCGTACTTGTTCTTGTTCGGATAATTGCATGATCAGATTTTTAAAATGCTATATATTTAGCAGACAGCTACAAAAATAATTATTATTAGCATCTTAATACTACTTAATTAGTAACATTTTTTTCGATGTTTTCTAGGAATTTCTTAGCGCTTTTAATAAAAGGCTTGATGGCTAATTTTTATTTTTTATAAATTCATCTTGATACGTGTTTTAGTGGCTAGTTCTATCAAAAGGAATGGTGTAGGACTCTTTCTTAATTTTATATTTGTAAATTTGAAAACTACGATTTATTTTAAATCAAACATTATGAAATTAATTGCCTTATTAAGTGTTTTGTTTTTATTTAATTCTTGTGGAAACAATAAAAAAGTAGTGTTAACAACTCATAAAGAAGTCATTATTCTCGCAGATGGGCTAGAAGAAAAAGATGGAGATGTATCTGTTGTTATTTCTAATCATTCTAATTTAAATTTAAAAGATGACACTATTGGAGCAATTTATCCGGTTATAGCATCTGGTAATAATATAGTTGTTAGTTTTAAATATGAAGAAAAATCACCAGAAGGAACTGCTGACGGAGATTACTCTGAAACATTGCATTTTGAAATCCCACAGAATACAACAGTGCTAAATTTAATGGATAAAGAACTAAACAATGTGAAATTACTTTATGGAAAACAGTGCTTTTGTAGAGGCGAAGCAGGTTATTATGAGGTAAAAAAAGGAACGATAAAAATTGTGAAAACAGAAAGTGACATGTACTTTGATATTAGTTTTAATATAGATGAAACGTCCGCAAAGTTAGTTCGAGTTGCACAGTACATTAAATTATAAATAAAAAAAGCGAGATTTTAAGCTCGCTTTTTTTATGTTTAAATTTTTATTTTATGATTAGCTTAGTTGTTTTGCTAATGCCATTATTACTCACTTTAATAAAGTAAATTCCTGTGTTTAACCCATTAAAAGTTAATGCTTTTTCAAACAAACTTCCATTGGTTTCAAATCCCTTATTGTAAACAAGACTCCCTCTAATGTCATATAGAGATACTTTAATCTCTCCATTAGAAAAAGGAGTTAATGCTAAATTTATAGAACCATTTGATGGATTTGGCCACAGGGCAAAATTCTCAAAAGAATTTTCATCAAGGGCTAATACTCCTTCAATTGTAATTACTCCACCATTGATATCGTAAAAGATATTATTTGAAGAAATGATCATAAATCTTCCACTGGTAGTATTCAAGTTTGGGGCAGAAATAGCTGCACTTCCATTATTTGGAATGTCTTCTGCGATCACTACATCATAGGTTTGTCCTCCATTGGTAGAAAATAAAATATCTACATTTGGACTGTCTACCGGTGCTACATCAGTTCCAGCAACATCCCATGTTATAGTTTCATTGGATTGTGGTGACCAAGTAGTAGAAGTATTTTGAGAAGTTACTACAAATGGTCCTGAATCGCCATCTACTGTTATAACGGTGTCGTCACTTGCTGATGAAGATCCACCTGCTACATTATCTCGAACGGTATATCTAAATTTCATAGTTCTACTTACAGAAGGAACTACTTCCCAAGTTGTTTGTGTTTGACCATTCAACACAGTTGATAATTTAGGCATGTATCTATTTGGTGAAATAAGTGAATTTTCAGATCTAAACATAGGCCCAAAAGCGGAAGTGTTTTGAGGAGGCATTGTTCCTATTTGTGGATTCATTTGCTCCCAATTATGCGAAAGCACATCTTCCGTATCTGGATCTGTTGCTATGCCCTTTAAGATAAATGGAGTTGTTCTAGGTATAGTGAAATCAAGACCAGCATCTGCAGTTGGAGGAGCGTTTCCTGTATTTGTTTCTACTGGACAAGCAGATCCCCCCAATATTGAAATAAAACCCCACATTTCCTGAATACTAATGGCATGAAAATAAGCATCACTGTTGTTTTGTACATTTGGTGAGCAAATTCCGGCATATCCCATAATAGTTGATGCGCTTCCTGGTTCCATAGAAGTTGCATTATTCCTATTACAGCTATTGTTTTGAGTATGGTTGGCACGATATTGATGTCCCATTTCATGAGCTACATAGTTAATATAAAAATTATCTCCAATAGGCTGAGGTAGTCCTGTAACTCCTTGAGCTTTACTCGAACCACAAACCGAACCAAGACTGGCTATACCACCACCACCGGTGCTAAAAACATGGCCAATGTCATAATTTGCAGCACCAATGATAGAATTAATTGTACTTTGATTTTGACCCAACATGGCACCCCCATTATTGTTGGTATAAGGATCAGATCCTGCGTTTAAAAATATAATTTCAGTATTATTAGCTATAATAACCATGGTCAGAGCTATCTCTTTCTCAAAAACACCATTTATTCTAGTCATCGCTGTATTCATTGCAGTAAGAACTGCAGCCTTTTTTACTTCATCAGTCGCGCTTGAAGGAATGCCTTGATTGTTTAAATGATATTGGGCATATTCTCCAGTACAAGCTAGTGCTAGACGGTAGGTGCGTAATTTTCCGTCATCTGCATTTAAGGGAGATAACACAACTTCATCCTGCAATGTATCTTGAACTAAACACTCGAAAGATCTAGAGTCTTCGGGCAAAGAATTGGTAGCATAGCTGATGTATTGATTTAAATCTTTAGTATAAGGATCTATATAAATAGTTCCATAGTTAGCAGATGAAATCATTACATTAAGACCAGAGTCTGAATAACTAAATCTTGCAATAGCAGATGGATCATCAATACCTTGAGCCGTATAAGATCTAATAGTTGGATATTGTGCCTGTAATAAGGCGTCTAAAACAGAAGCTTCATAAACACGAAACTTTTGAATTTCTCCATTGCTTGTTGGGAACTCAATTATCGCATTAGAAGGTGTAGTGAATCTTTGTGGAGCAGTTGCTAATAAACTATTAAGCTCAACAGGGTTAAGTGTAAATAGTTTGAATTCTTGAGGAACGGTATTCCTAAAAACTTTTGTCTTAGAAGCTGTTTCATTTAATGATGCAGTTTTCCACAAATCTATATTGTTTTGTGCACTTAATCCAAAACACATTAAAAGCATTGGAATAATTAATCTTAATTTAAAATTACTTTTTTTCATAGTTTTTTTTGTAAAAATAAAAAAAAATCAATGAAGATTAAGCTAATAAACTAACAATCATTAGTTGTAAATAAAAAGCAATAATTTTTAAATACTTATTTTTTTAAAAAATAAATAGCTTAATACTAATGAGGTTGCTGTAACAAAAGGAATTTTATTAGGACTTATAGATTAATTAAATAATCGTAAATTTGCATAAATGAATATTTGGAGGGTAATTTTATCAATCATATTTCCACCTTTAGCGGTTTTAGATAAGGGCTGTGGATCTTTAGTTATTGTTTTTATTTTAACGTTATGTGGATGGGTACCTGGAGTTATTGCAGCGCTAATTATCATCAATAATCCAAAATAAATCATATTGGATAAAATCCTTTTTAGCATATTTAAATAATCCAAATATTTTAGATTTAGAAATTGAAATTGAAAAATAATCTTTTGAATAAACACATTGAAATACAGGAATTAGGAGTTAAAGATTATAAAGATACTTGGGAATATCAAGAACAGCTTTTTAAAGATATTATTGATTTAAAAATAAAAAATCGAAGGGAAGAAACATCCCTATCCACTCCTAATTATTTTTTGTTTGTAGAACATCCTCATGTATATACTTTAGGTAAAAGTGGGCACATTGAAAATTTACTTATTTCTGAAGAAAAATTAACGGAAATAGGAGCTACCTTCTATAAAAATAATCGAGGTGGAGATATTACCTACCATGGACCTGGACAAATTGTTGGTTATCCTATTTTAGATTTAGAAAACTTTTTTTTAGATATTCATAAATACCTTCGATTCCTGGAAGAAATGGTAATAAGAACATTGGCTGAATATGGTTTAAAGGCGGAGCGGTCTAAAGGCGAAACAGGGGTTTGGTTTGACGTAGGAACTCCTTTTGCAAGAAAAATTTGTGCTTTTGGAGTGCGCGCTAGTCGTTGGGTAACCATGCATGGGTTTGCACTTAATGTAAATGCAAATTTGGGTTATTTTGATCATATGATACCTTGTGGAATAAAAGGAAAAGCAGTTACCTCTTTAAATGTAGAATTAGGGAAATCTGAAGTTGCTATAGAAGAAGTAAAAGAAAAATTACTCTTTCATTTTTTAGATTTATTTGAAGCTGAAAAAAAGCTGAATTCCTAAGTTTTTAATATTTAGTAAACTCATTACCTTGTTTAGATTTTTTTTCACCTTTGGAATCTTGTTTTATAAACTAGCTCGTTTCACAACTCTAAAAATTTATTAGTTGAGTTTATTCACAAAAAAACTAGTGTATTTCGTAAAGAATAATGTTTTTAGCAGCACCTTTTACTAAAAAATTTGTTTTACCATTTTTTGTTAGATCTCCAAGATCAATAATAGAAGTTCCGTAAACAGGGAATCCCGATAGCAGATTTCCAGATTTATTATATACATATACCTTGTTTTCTTGAGTTTCAGTAATTGAAATGTAGGTTTTACGATTAACAATACTAATAGTTGGTGCTGTATAAATTCCAAAAGGTAATTCGATTAAAACACCATTGATTCGCATTAAATTATCATCTAAAGTTACTTTGGTTTTGCCTTTAACTGTAAAATGATAACTTGTTACCTTCAATTTATTTGTAATCGTTTTTCCGTCCAAACCAACACTGTTTTTCGAGTTGTCTTTATTGATGACTACTAGTTTTGACTTTTCCAATGTGATAGGAGTATTGGAAAAATCAAATGTTTTAGATACAGTTACTCTCGGTTTACCTATTCGACTAAGAATGTTTAGTTTTCCGTTTTCCTCTGCAATAATGATGTAATCTTTACTTTTAATTCTAAAATGTTGAGGTGGGAATACGATGTTTGATTTTGTTTTTTTAAACTTAAATCCCTTTACTTTTTTTCCTTTGCCATCTAGCATTAAAGGTTCTTTTCCTTGCGTGATTACAAAGCGGTATTTCCGATTGTTATCATAATCAAAAACAGAAACTCCTTGGGTGATTTCATCTCTAAATTTCTTGGGAAAAGGAGCAACTGCTCTACCCGTTCTATCTAAAATATAAAAATTATTTTTGGTCGTAAATGCCAATTGCTTTTTACCATTTCGTAAAAGATCAACTTCTTCTATTTTGCCTAATATTGGATTCTTAAGTTTCTTTGTCCATAAAATTTTTCCTCCAGAAGAAATAAAATACATCTTATTGGTCACATCCTGAACTACGATATCTTTTCCACCTGTTCTGTGATTACTGAAAAAAGTAGGGTTATTTAGTAGTTCGTTTTCTAATTGAATACTGTTAATTTGAGTTACTTTTCCTGCAACCTTTTTACTGTTTGATGTACTTGCCTCTTTACAAACAAAATTTACGTGAGCGAAATCACGATCATAATTAAACTGCAGTATAGCTATGGGATACTTTTTAAAAGAAACAGTTGCTATTTCAGTTTTTAGAAGCGTTGAAATTGCTCCTGAATAATCTCCGTTTAGCTTCATAACTAATAGCGAAGACTCGTCGCTAAGTTGAGAAAGCGCTTCTTTATAGTAGGAGGTAGATGATAGGCAATTATTTAGTAAATAGGAGTTGATGATGTTTTGAGTCACTTCTTCATTTTCAGAAAAAATAAAGAAATTATCTAAAATAAATACTTCTTTAGGTGCGGTACGGTTTGTAAAAGTTAAGAAATGATTTACAAATAAATTAGGCTCATTAAACCGATGAATCATTATTCCTTTAAATGGAGTTTTAGGACTACTAAAATTTTGCAATGCCTCATTGGTAAGTTGTGGATCAATACTCTTTAAAACAATTGCATTTCCTTTTGAAAAACTTATTTTGCTTACTTCATTAACCGCTTCAAATAAAATAGTTTCTTCGTCTTTGATGCTTTTGATACCCCTAAAGTTTTGAAGGTTATTTTGAAATAATGAAAAATCATCAAATGTTAATGAAACAACTGTAAGAGCATTGGTTGGAGTCACTTTTGCAATTTCATTTTGTTGTGGATTTAAGCCTTTAAAAACCGATATTAATTGAGGAACTGAATCATTTGTTAATACAACTCCTGAAGCAGTTAATGCATCTGGTAACACTTCAATGTTAAGTGCCGCCCAAGATCCAAAATTAAATAATAGTTGGTTTGCTAAAATCTCGTTTACAGGAATAAATGCTGTTAAATCCTGCTGATTACTAAGGGCTGTTATTTTTTTAAAAATCGCATTATTTTCGTTTTTCCCGCTTAGGATATTCGCTAATGTTTTTTCTGAATTTGATGCGAAAAATATACTGTCTTGAACAGTTGTGAAAATAGCTTGTTTATTGATAATTACTTTTTGAAATGTAAAGGAATTAAACGAACTATTTTCAATGGTATGATCGGCTATGGAATCTAAATTAAATAGATCTTTACTTAGTTTAGTCATAAAAGTAAAAGCGGGCTCATCATTTCCATCAGAGATACTTAGTATGCTTTTTGAATTAGGATGTAAGTGTTTAAAAATTTCTTTATTCTTAAGATAAGAATAAGCTTGAGCATTTTTTAAATTACTGAGGAAACTATTGTTTTTAAGATCAGATTTTAAAGCTTCAAAATCATTGATGCTAAATACCACTGAAGGGTTCTTGGGTATAAAATCGCTAAGCGCTTTTAATTTTGAAGGTGCTGGATCACAGCTTATAAAAAAACTGAATAGGAATAGCGATGCGACGAATTGAATAAAAACCTTCATGCTACAAAAATAATAAGGAAAATAACAGCATCTGTTAGAAATTTAAAAGTTTATTGATGGGTTTTTAACAATGAAATTTAAATGCTTATTCCATTAGCAATTGTTCCGATAACAACCGAAAACTTTTGCGATGGTATTTGGTGATTCCGTATTTTTTAATTGCTTCTCGATGTTCTTTGGTGGGGTAGCCTTTGTTTTGTTTCCAATTATACATTGGATACTCTTTGTCAATATCTTCCATATATGCGTCGCGATATGTTTTTGCTAATATAGAGGCTGCTGCTATGTGTAAATATTTTCCATCTCCTTTTATAACAGTTTGATGTGGTATGTCTAAAAAAGGTTTAAAACGATTGCCATCAACAGCTATGAAATCAGGTGTTTTGGATAGCTTTTTAATAGCGGTATGCATCGCTAAAATGGAAGCGTTTAAAATATTTATTTTATCAATTTTTCCCATCATAATATGAGAAACTCCAAAACAAATTGCTTGGGCTTCAATGATGGGCTTTAAAATCGCTCGTTTTTTTTCTGAAAGTTGTTTTGAATCTGTTAAAATTTCATTTTTAAAATTATCAGGTAGTATAACAGCAGCGGCTGTTACTGGTCCGGCAAGGCATCCTCGGCCAGCTTCGTCAGTACCGCATTCAACTAATTGTTTATTGATTTTTAGTTTTAACATATTTAACGGAATTCATTATTTAAATATTCCTTTCAAAAGTATACCTTTGCTTTGTAAGTTAAAAATAGATGCGCAAAACGTTTTTTTTATTTCTTCTATTATGCTCTTCAGCAATAGTTTTTTCTCAAAATGGAGGAGAGCGTCCTGAGAAAAAGAACAAGGAAAAACCTTCTATAACACTGTATAAAATTATTTCAGCCAAACGAGATACTACGTTTTTAGACACCTCTCTTACCATCCAAAGGTATTATAAATTCAACTATTTGCGAAAGGATAATTTTGAATTACAACAATTTTCAAATGTCGGTCAGCCCTATAATGATTTAAGTTATGACTTTGATAATGTAAATTTAAAGCCATTATTTTTGGCTCAATCTCATCATTTCGGTTATCGTGAAATTGAAGACATGGATTATTACAATCTCCCCACTCCTTTAACAGAATTATATTTTAAAACTGCATTTAAGCAAGGACAACAGTTAGATGCCTTTTTTTCAATAAATACTTCAAAACAATTTAATTTTTCTATTGCATATAAGGGAGTGCGATCTTTAGGAGCCTATCAACATAGTTTGACGAGTACAGGAGATTTTAGGTTTACTACAAATTATCACACAAAAAATAATCGATATAATATTTTAGCACATGTAATGGCATTGGATCTTATCAATCAACAAAACGGAGGACTTACTGATGAATCTATTTTATTGTTTGAGAGTAATAATAGTGAATTTAGAGATCGGGGACGGTTAGAAGTAAATTTTCAAGATGCAGAAAATGAATTAAAAGGGTTTCGTGTTTACGGAAAACAAGAGTTTGAGTTGATCACCAAAAAAGATAGTACCGATCAAAACAAGCTTTTTATTGGTAATGTAATGAGCTTTGAAGATAAATCGTATGTGTTTAAGCAAGATGTTCCCTTTGATGATTATGGGGAGTCTTACAAAACTTCTGATTTGTATAAAAAAGGAAAGCTTGAAGATTTCAACATTCAAGGATATACTCGTTTTGAAAATAACCACATAGGGAGTCTAAGTGCTTTTATTGGATATACGGATTATAATTATGGATATAATAGTGTCATCATATTTGATGATGGTAGAATTGCAAATAGGTTAAAAGGTAATTTGGTTCAAGCGGGCGCCTCCTATAAAAAAACATATAAAGGATTTGAATTATTTGGTAAAGGAGCCATTAATATTTCGGGAGATTATGATGGTAATTATTTAAAGGCGGGAGCTTCTTACCTTATTAAAAACGCTCATAAAATTAGTGCAGAAATTAAAACCCATACCACAGCGCCAAACTTTGTTTTCTTATTAAATCAAAGTGATTATATCAATTATAATTGGCAAAATAATTTTGATAATGTAAAAACACAGCAATTAAAAGTAGATTTTGAATCTGATAAAATAGCAAACCTATCTCTGAATTACACCGGGATTGATAAATACACCTATTTTGCAATCAAAGAAAATGATTCAACTCCTACGCCACAACAATATGGAGAGCGAGTGGATTATGTAAAAGTTAAATTACAAAAGGAACTTAAATTTAAGAAATTTGGATTGGATAACACACTCTTGTATCAAAACGCTTTAAATGGTGAAGATGTTTTAAAATTGCCTCAATTTATTACCAGAAACACCTTGTTTTTTGAAGATCATTTATTTAAAAAAGCCTTGTTTATGCAAACGGGTGTTACTTTTAAATATTATTCTAACTATATGATGAATGGTTATGATGCTGTGTTAGCAGAGTTTTATGTCCAAAATGATACAGAGCTAGGAGGATATCCTCAATTTGATATTTTCTTCAATGCAAGAGTACAACAAATTCGTTTTTATTTTAAATATGAAAATTTTAATGCATTATTTTCAAGGACCAATACTTATTTTTCGGCTCCTGGATATCCGTATCGTGATGCCGTGATTCGATTTGGAATTGTTTGGAATTTCTTGATGTGATTTGTAAGAGGCTTATAACATTCAATACCTAGATTCCAATTATAAAAAAGGCCTGACAGTTGTTGTCAGGCCTTTTTTATAATAAACGTATTGAATTACTATTTATCTAGTTTTTTTAAGCTTTCTGCTATTTTTTCAGTGTATTTATCTGCAGTTTTTACAGCATCCCTTGGGTTTTCTATTATTGTTGTAGTAGCAGCCATAAGTTGCTCGTCGTCGTCATTATTTAAATTATAGAATAATGTTTCAAGTACATATTTTTTATCAATCGTGGTATAAGAACCACCATAACCATAATAATCTCCAAAAGTAGAGTATGAATAGGGATGCCCGTAATAACTATTAAAACCTCCATAATAAGATGGGTAATAAGAGTTGTAAGGTCCCATCATGCCCATGCCACCTCCATAATAATCATTGTAATAATTAGTGGTTTCAGTTTCCGAATAATCTTTAAGTACACTTATGCATATGGCGTCATATCCTTCGTAACCAAAAATTTCAAGAATACGCTTTCGCTTTTCTTCTGTCATTTCCTCGTCATGATCCATTTTTGGAAACCTAGTAAAGCTTTCAGTAGCTTTATAACCAGCGTTTCTTAATTTATTCGCGATGCTACTTTCGAAATCAGCACGTATTTCAAGGTCTGAGGTTCTTGCAATCACCAATATATTTCTATCGGTCATCTGGTCTATGTCTTTACTTTTCCATGCACTTAATACTTTTACAGAAGTACTGCATCCAGCAAACATCAAAAGGACAATAGCTATTAATAGGTAGTGGTTTTTTTTCATTTTTTTCATTTTATTAATCTTTTAATAATCCCCTAGAAATTACAATTTTTTGTATTTCTGAAGTTCCTTCATATATCTGAGTGATTTTAGCATCACGCATTAAACGTTCAACATGGTAATCTTTTACGTAGCCATTACCGCCATGAACTTGAATGGCTTCTACGGTAACATCCATTGCAACTTGCGACGCAAATACCTTTGCCATTGCACTACTCATATCGTAGTTATTTCCCTGGTCTTTATCCCATGCAGATTTATAAACTAACATTCTAGCTGCCTCGATATTCGTATGCATATCGGCTAATTTAAAAGCGATAGCTTGATGGTTACAAATTTCAGTACCAAAAGATTTTCTTACTTTAGAATAGTCTCTTGCTAATTCATATGCTCCAGCAGCAATACCTAAAGCCTGTGCTGCAATTCCTATTCTTCCCCCAGAAAGTGTTTTCATGGCAAATGGAAATCCAAATCCTTCTTCACCAATTCTATTTTCTTTAGGAACCTTGACATCATTAAACATTAATGAGTGCGTATCACTTCCTCTAATCCCTAATTTATCTTCTTTGGCCCCTATTTCAAATCCATCCCAGCTTTTTTCAACAATAAAAGCATTGATTCCTTTGTGTTTTTTTTCCTTATCTGTTTGAGCAATTACAATATAATAGTCTGCAGAACCTCCATTGGTAATCCAGTTTTTTGTTCCATTTAATAAATAATGATCTCCTTTGTCAATAGCAGTGGTTTTTTGTGAAGTAGCGTCAGAACCAGCTTCAGGTTCACTCAAGCAAAATGCACCTAGCTTTTTACCAGTAGCTAATTCAATAAGGTATTTTTGTTTTTGATCTTCATTAGCGTATTTTTCTAATCCATAACAGACCAAAGAATTATTTACAGACATAATCACACTTGCTGATGCATCTATTTTTGAAAGTTCTTCCATGGCTAATACATAAGAAAGCGTATCCATTCCGCCACCACCATACTTCGGATCTACCATCATTCCAAGAAAGCCCATTTCTCCCATCATTTTTATTTGTTGGGTAGGAAATTCTTGTTTGTTATCTCGTTCTATCACTCCCGGTAATAATTCAGACTTTGCAAAATCACGAGCTGCGTCGCGAATCATAATGTGTTCTTCAGTAAGCTTAAAGTTCATTGAAAAGAGTGTTAAATAGTTTAAAAAATATAGCATACAAATATACCTTTTTAAATCTCAATTGTCAAATTAGAAATGGTTTCGATTGTGTTAGAATTTTATTGGTATTAGTTTTGAAGAAACCCTAAGGGTCTTGTATATTTAAAATCTAAAAAGTATCAGTTTTGAAAAAAATAAAATACCATGTTTTGGGCGTAATGAGTGGGACTTCATTAGATGGAATTGACGTAGCTCAAATCATTTTTAATTTGTCAGAAAAGGGAACTTGGAATTATAAAATAATAGCATCTGAAACGATCTCCTATACTAAAGTCTGGAAAGATAAGCTACAGAAAGCAATCTCCTTTTCTGAGAAAAATTTAACAATACTAAATTCTGAATACACCCTTTATTTAGCTGAGGTTATTTCAGAATTCATATCCAGAAAAAAGATATCTAAATTAGATGCTGTTTGCAGTCATGGGCATACGATTTTACATCAGCCTCAAAAAGGAATTACGTTACAAATAGGAAATTTACCTGAAATTGCTTCCTTAATAAACCAAAAAGTAGTTTGTGATTTTAGAGTTCAAGATTTAGATTTAGGAGGAAATGGAGCTCCCTTAGTTCCAATTGGAGATCGATTACTGTTTAGTGAATATGACTATTGTTTAAACCTAGGTGGATTTGCAAATATTTCTTTCGAAGAAAAAAGAGCTAATAATGAAGATTCAAAAAGAGTAGCTTATGATGTTTGTCCAGTAAATACTGTACTTAATTATTTAGCAGAACAATTAGGGTTTTTATTTGATGAAAGTGGAAATTCAGCTCGAGGTGGAAAATTATCCAAGAAATTGTTTCAACAATTGAACGATTTGTCTTTTTATAAAATGATTCCACCAAAATCATTGGGATTGGAATGGGTAAAAAAAGAGCTGTTTCCATTACTTAGTTCCTCCACCATTTCAATTGAAGATCAATTGCATACCATCACAGAGCATTTCGCTTTTCAGTTATCAAGTACATTTAAAAAAGATTCAACTATTTTAGTCACAGGAGGGGGTGCCTATAACTCCTATTTACTAGAACGTATTAATAATTATAAAAAAATAAATTTAATCATTCCACCAGCAGAATTGATTGAATTTAAGGAGGCTTTAATATTTGCTCTGTTGGGAATTTTAAAATTAAGGAATGAAAATAATTGTTTAAAAAGTGTGACTGGGGCAAAAAAAGATCATTCATCAGGAGTTATATTTTTTCCTAAAAATCCATTGGAAAAGGCTTAATTTCATTATATATTAGCCAGCTTATTTTAAGCCCTGAATATTTAATTTTCTTTTTTATTTTGGGCATTTAATTTTTTTAAAAAACACCTCTTTATGACTTCTATAATTATCTTGATTTTTGTTATAGGTTACCTCTCAATTACTTTAGAACATCCTTTAAAATTAGATAAAACAGTACCTGCATTAATTATGGCAGCTCTTATTTGGGCATTACTTGCTATTGGTTTTCATGCGGGCTGGTTTGATGTTATTGATACTCATGAAAATGTTTTTAACTTTCTCTCCGGTGGAGAAGCAGCAGAACACGGTTTTGATAATACCTTATTACACCATTTGGGAAAAACTTCCGAGATTCTTATCTTTTTAATTGGAGCGATGACCATCGTTGAAATTATAGATTTACATAGGGGTTTTGAAATATTAAAAGGAGCAGTACATACAAAAAGCAAGAAAAAGTTATTATGGATCATTGGAATTTTAGCCTTTATTCTTTCAGCAATAATAGATAATTTAACAGCAACCATTGTACTAATAACCTTATTGAGAAAATTAATACAAAACAAAGAACAACGTCTTTGGTATGCAGCAATGGTAGTAATAGCGGCAAATGCCGGCGGTGCTTGGTCTCCAATTGGAGACGTAACTACAACGATGCTTTGGATAGCTAATAAGGTAACAGCTTTAGGTTTAGTAAAAACAGTAGTATTACCCTCTATAGTTTGTTTTATAGTACCATTTTTTATCGCAGGATATTTAAAAGTTTTTAAAGGAAATATTAAAGCAGATGCTATTAAAGATGTTGCGGCTGAACGTTTATTAAGTAGTAAAACGATGTTGTTTCTAGGATTAGGGATGATTGTCTCTGTTCCAATTTTTAAAACAATTACACACTTACCTCCCTATATAGGAATGATGCTTGCGTTAGGAGTGGTGTGGTTAGTTTCAGAATACATTCACCCAGAAGAAGATTTTCCAAGTTCAAAACGCCATCTTTATTCAGCCCATAAAGCATTATCTCGAATTGAGATTTCAAGTATTTTATTTTTCTTAGGAATTTTAATGGCGGTGGCTGGTTTAGAGAGTTTAGTTTATGGTGTTGCTGAAAATGGAGATCCTGTTGGGACACTTCGTTATTTAGCAGAAGTATTACAAGCAGCCATTCCAAACCAAGATCTAGTCGTTATCTTATTAGGAGTTTGTTCTGCAGTTATTGATAATGTTCCTTTAGTTGCAGCATCAATTGGTATGTATGATTCTCCTGCCGATTCTATACTTTGGCATTTTATTGCGTATTCTGCAGGAACCGGAGGAAGTATGTTGATTATTGGATCTGCTGCTGGAGTAGCAGCAATGGGAATGGAAAAGATAGATTTTATATGGTATCTTAAAAAAATTAGCTGGCTAGCATTTGCAGGTTTTATAGCAGGAGCAGCTCTATTTATACTTTTAGAAAGGGTGCTTTTTGCCTAAACAATTAAATGTCTAACAATTTATGAATAACATAAACGTTATTCAATAAACCTATTTTATATGTTAAGTATTTTTATTCAAGACGGTTCTGAAACTGCAGAGAACTTAGAGCCATTAGTTCAAGAAAAAACACTGTCCATCATGGAATTACTGATGGATGGAGGTATGGCAGGACAAATTATTATAGGAGTGCTATTTGTACTTTTATTTACTGCTGTTTATCTTTATTTTGAAAGATTATTTGCAATAAAAGCAGCTACTGATTATGATGTTAATTTCATGGATCAGATACGCAATAATGTAAGTTCCGGTAATCTAGAAGCTGCAAAAGTATTATGTGCTAAAAAAAACACACCAGTTTCAAGATTAACCGAAAAAGGAATTTCAAGAATTGGAAGCCCATTAGAAGATATCAATACCGCAATTGAAAATGCAGGAAAATTAGAAGTATACAAATTAGAAAAGAATGTAAGTATTCTTGCTACCATAGCTGGTGCTGCTCCAATGATTGGGTTTTTAGGAACTGTTATAGGAATGGTATTGGCATTTCATACCTTGGCAACAAGCAGTGGTCAAGCAGAAATGGGAACTTTAGCCGAAGGTATTTATACCGCAATGACCACAACGGTGGCTGGATTAATCGTTGGGATTATTGCCTATATAGGTTACAATCACATCGTTGTTAAAACAGATAAGGTGGTGCATCAAATGGAAGCAACTGCTGTAGACTTTTTAGATCTTTTAAATGAACCAGCTTCATGAATTTAAGAGGAAGAAATAAAGTGAGTGCGGAGTTTAGTATGAGCTCAATGACGGATATAGTATTTCTATTACTGGTCTTTTTTCTATTAACATCACCTTCAATAACACCGGATGCTTTGGATTTAATTTTGCCAAAAGCCAAAGGAAAATCTACCAATAAGCAAAATGCGTCAGTGAGTATCACAAAGGATGGTGCTTACTATGTTAATAAAGAACGAGTAAGTGAATACAATATAGAAACTGAATTAAAAAAAGTATTTGCTGGTCAAGAAAAACCTACTTTAATTCTTCGTGCAGAAGAGGGGGTTCCCATTGAAGATGCTGTTTTTGTAATGGACATAGCAAACCAGAATAACTATAAAGTAGTGTTGGCTGTAAGACCAAATTAGGTACTGTCATTCGGCACAAATGTGAAAAATCTCTTTTCTATTAATACTATAAAATGCGCTTATTAAATACCAAACATAAACAAAAGAGTATGGCCATCACATTAGTTTTACATGTGATGATACTGCTATTGTTTTTTTATGTAGGATTGTCTTATTTAGATCCACCTCCAGAAAATGGCATTGCAGTAAATTTCGGTACGATGGATGCAGGTAGTGAAAATGTACAGCCAAAAGAAAAAATAAAAACTGCTCCTAAACAAACAAGACCAGAACCAGTAAAAGCACAAAAAGCGGAAATAAAAGAAGAAGTAGTTAGCCAAGATATTGAAGAAGCTCCGGTAATAAAAAAGGAAGAAAAAAAAGATGTAATAAAAGAGGTAGTTAAGGTAGTTTCAAAAAAAGAGCCAAAAAAAGAAGTTAAAAAAAAACCAGATCCTAAACCGGATCAATCAACTTCAGATGCACTTTCTAGTTTAATAAATGGCCCAAAATCTGATGGAGTTGATAAAGCTGGAGAGGGTGATGATCAAAGCCCTGGTGATAAAGGAGATCCTACTGGTGATCCAAATTCAAAAAGTTATTATGGCAATGGAAAAGGATTGGATGGTGACGGAAATTATTTATTAGGCGGGCGAAAAGCTTTGAGTAAAAAGAAATTTGTTCAGGATTGTAATGAAGCAGGGACTGTGGTGGTAAGTATTGAAGTAGATCGTAATGGAAAGGTAATCAATGCAACTCCTGGAGTACGCGGTACCACCAATAATTCTAAATGTCTTTTAGAGCCTGCAAAGAGGGCTGCATTAGCTACTAAATTTAATAAAGACGCTAAAGCACCTTCTAAACAAATAGGTAAAATTATTTATAGATTTAGCCTTTCTGAATAATTATAAAAAATTTCATTTTTAAAATTTCATTTTCAATATCTTTATAGCAATTAAAAAAAAACTGCTATGTATCGTTATACTCTATTATTAATTGCAATGGTATCCTTATCAAGTTGTAATAATTCTACAAAAATCACTACTAAAGAAACGGAAGGTTTTAAAAAATCACCAAACGATTTTATGTTTGTACAACGTGCATATCCTACCGGAGAAATTAAAACAGATGCCTATTCAAAGGCCATACAGTGGAAAAAACAACAAGCTGATAGAAATAACACTGTACTTCCTGTTTGGGAATTCTCAGGGCCATTAAATGTTGGTGGACGTATTTCAGATATTGAAATTCCAATTGATGCCTCAGAAACGTATTATGTTGGAGCGGCATCAGGTGGTATTTTTAAAACTATAGATGCAGGAGCTAATTGGGTCCCTATTTTTGATGAGCAAGAAATGCTTTCTATTGGTGACATAGAAATTTCAAAAAACAATACTGATATAATTTGGGTGGGTACCGGTGAAGTAAATGCCGGAGGTGGATCTTTAGCCTATGATGGCAACGGTATTTATAAAAGTGAAGATGCAGGTTTAACATGGCAAGCAAAAGGATTGCCTGCTTCAGGTAGTGTTGGTAAAGTATTGATAGACCCTAATGATGATGAAATAATTTTTGTAGGCGCAATGGGTCCATTGTTTAGAAAAGACAGCAATAGGGGAGTGTATCGCTCTATTGATGGAGGAGATACTTGGGAACAACGATTATTAGTGAGTGATTCTACAGGAATTATAGACATGGCCATTCATCCTAATAACGGTGATATAGTGTATGCAGCAAGTTGGGAGCGAATAAGACGACCTACTAATCGTCAATATGGAGGCGAAACCTCTAGAATATATCGCTCACAAGATGGGGGAGATACTTGGAGTGAACTAAGCAATGGATTGCCTAGCGATCCCAATTCTAAAGGAAGAATAAGTATTGATATTTCACAATCAAATCCGAATGTGCTTTATGCATTTTACACCGATAAAATTGGGAATGTAGAAGGCACCTTTAAAACAATTGATGGCGGAGATACGTGGACTGAAGTAAATTCAATAAGTAATGGTACTTCATATCACTGGTGGTTTGGGGGGATATTTATTGATCCTACCAATGAAAATATTATTTATAATTCAGGTTTTGTAATGGAAAAATCTGTCGATGGAGGAATGACTTGGAACTCCACCTTTCCAAATGTACATGTAGACCAACATGCAATGGCATTTAACCCTTTAGTTCCTGGAGAAGTTTTAATAGGAAATGATGGAGGATTGTATGTGAGTAACGACGATGGTAATTCCTCATTAAAAAATAACAGCTTACCCATCACACAGTTTTATCGATTTTATGTGGATGCACAAAATTCAGATAAAATTTATGGAGGAACACAAGACAATAGCACGATCAGAACTCAAACTGGAGGCATTAATGATTGGCAGGTAATTTATGGAGGTGATGGATTTCAGCCAATAGTAGATCCCACAAATACCAATGTTATTTATGCGCTATCACAAAGAGGAAACTTAGGAAAATCAAGCAATAATGGAATTTCTTTTAGCGGAGCATTAAGTGGGATTCCTTCAAGTGATACCAATAATTGGGATACTGCATTGACACTTGATCCCAATGATTCTCAAACACTTTACTATGGAACCCAAAAAGTCTATAAAACTACAAATGCTGCAGGAAATTGGACGTCTATAAGTCCAGATTTAAGCAATGGGCCTTATGCAGGGAATCTTGATTTTGGAACCGTTACAAGCATTGACGTTTCACCTATAAATAGTAATGTAATAGTTGCAGGAACCGACGATGGAAATGTCTGGGAAACAAGTGATGGAGGTGCTAATTGGGCAAAAATTTCAGAGGCATTGCCAAACCGATGGGTTACCAAAGTTTTGGCGTCTAGAGAAGATGTAAATAGCCTATATGTTACCTTTTCTGGATATCGGTATGGAGAAGATGATGGACATGTGTATAAGAGTACAGATTCTGGAGAAAATTGGTTGGATATTTCTGAAGGCTTACCAGATATTCCAATTAATGATATCGTGCAAGATCAGTATGGGAACTTGTTTTTAGGTACTGATATCGGTGTGTTGTCTTCCTTAGACGATGGTGCTAATTGGGAACCATTTGGAGAAAATATGCCTTCCGTAGTTATCAACGATTTGTTTATTCACGAGGCTTCAGAATACATGTATGCCGCAACTTATGGGCGTTCCAGTTATAAAATGGACATCGGTGAAAATGTATTGGGAATTACTAATAACCCTTTGGTTTCAGGATTTAGGATGTATCCCAATCCAGCATCAAACCTTGTTACTATTTCACTGGATGACCCTTCTGAAAATAGTTCGATAACTATCTATGATCAGCTAGGGAGAATTGTTTTAAATAAAGATATTGAAAATGAAAGCGATGAGGTTCCACTTTCTTTAGATGGATTGAATAAAGGAGTTTATTATGTGTACCTTATTTCTAACAGTATGAAATTCACAAAAAAGTTAATCATAAAATAATTTTTATCAATTATACAGAGACCATATCTTGGCTTTTTAATCAATTGCCAATGTACCAGCGTATTGGTGCTGCTGCTTATAAAGTAGATGTATCCAATACACTAAAGTTAATGGCGCATTTAAAAGAACCTCAAAGCAGTTTTAAGTCAGTACATGTTGCAGGAACCAATGGAAAAGGATCTACCAGCCACATGTTGGCTTCTGTTTTACAGGATGCAGGTTATAAGGTAGGATTGTATACTTCTCCTCACTTAAAAGATTTTCGAGAACGAATTAAACTCAATGGAAAAATGATACCCGAGCAGAAAGTCGTTGATTTTGTTGAAAATCATCGTTCTTTTTTTGAAGAAAATCAGTTGTCTTTTTTTGAAATGACCGTCGGTTTGGCTTTCGATTATTTTAAAAATGAAAAAGTAGATATTGCGATTATTGAAGTAGGGCTTGGGGGTAGGTTAGATAGTACCAATGTAATTAACCCGGAAGTCTCGGTAATTACCAATATTGGTTTGGATCACACCCAGTTTTTAGGAACCACTTTAGCTGAAATTGCTTCAGAAAAAGCAGGAATCATAAAGTCAAAAATTCCGGTGGTCATCGGTGAAGCAAAACCGGAAACAACAGCTGTTTTTATCGATAAGGCAAGAAAAGAAAAAAGTCCCATACTGTTTGTTGAAGAAGAAGAGCTTCCGGAATTTAAAACAGATCTATTGGGAAACTATCAAATTAAAAACTATAAAACCGCCTATGCCACATTAGGTGTTTTAAAGCAAAAGGGATGGGGTATTTCCAATAAGAACATTGAAAATGGCTTTTTAAATGTGGCTAAAAATACAGGATTACAAGGAAGGTGGCAGCTTTTAAATAAAAGTCCAAAGGTAATTTGTGATACGGCTCATAATATAGAAGGGCTTAGTTTGGTTTTAAACCAATTAAAAAAAGAAGATTTCGATCAAATGCATATCGTATTAGGAGTCGTAGCTGATAAAAATTTAGATGCTATTTTACCATTGTTTCCAAAAAATGCCATTTATTATTTCTGTAAACCAGCTGTTATTCGTGGCTTAGCAGAAGCTAAGTTACAGCAAAAAGCAAGGGCTTATGAACTTATAGGTGCCTCCTATGTTAGCGTAAGTGAGGCTTATAAAAGCGCAATGACTGCTGCCAAGGCCAAAGACCTAATTTTTATAGGAGGAAGTACTTTTGTGGTAGCAGAAATTTTATAATATTTTTTATATAAATGTTTGTGTAAATTAAAAACTGCCTTATATTTGCCACCGCTAACAAGAAGGGCAATTAGCTCAGTTGGTTCAGAGCACCTCGTTTACACCGAGGGGGTCGGGGGTTCGAATCCCTCATTGCCCACTTCAACCACAATCCTGTCGAATTTTCGACAGGATTTTTTATTTTTAAAAAATTAGAAGCTTGCTTTATAATTTTTTAAAAATAAAAAAGACGATGTGAGCAAAGCTCAAAAGGAATTAATTTTTTAATGCTTTTCCACCGGTTTCTGTCACACCTAAAGCCACAATAAATGATAGCAAAGAAACAGCCATTAGATAATATGCAATAGCCTCAGGATTATCAGTAACAGAAATCAACCATACTGAAACCATTGGTGCGGTCCCACCAAATATGGCATATGGAATGTTATAACTAATACTTGTTGCACTGGCTCTAATTTTTGACGGGAATAACTCTGCCAGGAACGCGGGAATGGCACTTATATAAATAGATAAAATAAGAGCAAACAAACATTGACCGATCAGGATATAAGTGAAGTTATCATGATCCATAAGCCCAACTAAGGGATAAGCGAATATGACCATCAACAACGAACCAATGATTAACATAGGCTTTCTTCCTATTTTATCTGAGAGTAGCGCAAATAGTGGCGCACAGATCAATATGATCACTAGGCTAATGGAATTAATATCCAAAGCGACTGACTCTGTCTCATGAACTTGATTGACGAGCCAAGTCGTCATGTACACAAAAATTAAATAAAAACAAACGGCGCTCATGATGTTTAATCCGAACCCTTGAAATATTTGTTTTCTTTGGGATTGAAACAATTCTTTTAATGGAGTCTTGCTTTTTTTTGGCGTATCACTAATAGGGTTTTCTGGTAAACCTCTGCGAATGATAAATCCGAGGATACCAATACTTATGCCGAGAAGAAAGGGAATCCTCCAGCCCCAATTTTCAAGTTGGGACTCAGTTAATACACTTGTGATATATGCGCCAATACCAGAGCCCAGCAATATACCTAATGTGGCACCCACCCCGCTAAAAGAACCATAAAACGCTCGTTTATTTTGGGGCGCTTGTTCTATAAGGTAAACAAACGAACCTGTATACTCGCCGCCAACAGAAAGCCCTTGGAGCATGCGCATAACAACCATAAGAATCGCTGCCCAATAACCGATTTGACTATGGTTGGGCAATATTCCAATGATAAATGTTGGTATAGCCATGAGCATTACCGACAAAAACAACATTCTTTTTCTTCCTGTCTCTTATACACATCTCCGAGCCCACGAGACGTAGAGGAATCT
>CAJXVL010000007.1 GCA_913061205.1 uncultured Flavobacteriaceae bacterium
GATTAAGCATGGATCAAAAATGATTCAGGCGGTACGCAACATTGATGTGCCGCGCATTACCTTTATGACCGGGGCTAGTTTCGGTGCCGGCAACTACGGCATGTGTGGGCGCGGTTACGACCCTGACTTCCTCTATACCTTCCCCAACGCCAAAATGGGCGTAATGGGCGGTGAGCAGGCTGCTAAGACCATGTCTATGGTAGCCCGTGGCAAAGCGGCCGCTATGGGCGTAGATGCAGACGAGGAGATGCTAGCGGAGCAAGAAAAGATGATGGCGCACATCTTCGACTCCCAATCTGATGCTTTTTATACCTCAGGCCACATGATGGACGACGGCATGATTGATCCGCGAAACATGCGTAAAACCTTGGGGATGTTGCTAGAGACGGTGCGTGAAGGCCGTTGCAGAAAATTGCGCCCCAACAGTTTTGGTGTTGCACGTCTGTAACCTGATTAATTAAATAGCGGAGATAATCACATGAGTGATCTAGCTAAAACACAATTACCCTCAACCAACTCGCTGGTCTTAGAGCGGCAAGGTTCTGTACTAAAGATCTGGTTTAACCGCCCCGAGGCTAAGAATGCCCTGAACGCAGAGATGACAGATGAGCTCGTTAACGTGCTCAGCTTGGTTAAAGATGACCGCAGTATTCGCACTATTGTGTTGCGTGGCAAAGGTGGCTTCTTCTGCGCAGGTGGCGACATAAAAGGGTTTAAGTCCGGCATGCAGACAATTGATGCCGCTGAAGTGGCCAAGAGTAATCGCTCCTTCGGTGACGTTATGGTCATGCTCAACGAGCAACCTCAGGTCGTGATTATCTTGGTGGAAGGTGCCGCCATCGGCGGAGGGCTGGGCCTTGCCTGTGTTGCTGATGTGACTCTGGTTACCGCAGATGCACGTTTCCGTCTCAGCGAGACTAGCCTAGGCATTCCCCCGGCGCAGATTGCACCCTTTGTTACTGAGCGTGTTGGTCTTACCCAGGCTCGTCGGCTGATGCTTACCGGTGCGCGTTTTAAAGGAGAAGAGGCGGTTAAGTTGGGCATTGCTCATGGCGTTGCCGACAATGTAGAGGATCTTGAGGCGCAATGTGACACTATTTTACAGCAGATTAATGCCTGTGCCCCTGGCGCCAATGCGGTAACCAAAGGCATTCTGTTTGAAACCTTACGCCGCCCGAGAGCAGATGCATTGGATTTTGCATCCCGAGGTTTTGCGCAATGCATGCTCAGTCCAGAAGGGTTAGAGGGTGTCGCAGCTTTTGTAGAGAAGCGTAAAGCTTATTGGAACGAAGAGATCTAGCGCGCTTTATAGGCCGATATATAAACTATATAAAACAGATTGTTAGGAAAGTTTATTAATGAATAACTTTAATAGTATATTAATTGCCAACCGCGGCGAAATTGCCTGCCGAGTCATCCGTACGGCCAAAAAATTGGGCTACCGAACAGTGGCTGTTTACTCCGACGCTGACGCGAGTGCACCCCATGTTCAGTTGGCCGATGATGCAGTGCGCATTGGGCCAGGACCTGTTGGCGAGTCCTACTTGGTTCCAGAGCTTATTTTGCAAGCAGCGGCCAGCAGTGGCGCAGAATCAATTCATCCTGGCTATGGTTTTTTATCTGAAAATGCTAAATTTTCAAAATTATGTGAAGAACATAATATTAAATTTATTGGAGCTTCTGAAGATATGATTAATCGCATGGGGGATAAAGCAATGGCCAAAACCACTATGATTGAAGCAGGAGTACCATGTGTTCCTGGAAGTGAAGGCACCATACCAAATTTTGAAACCTGTATTAAAGTTGCAAAAAAAACCGGTTACCCAGTTATGCTTAAGGCTAGTGCTGGAGGAGGTGGAAAAGGGATGAGGGCTGTTTGGAAAGAAGAAGATTTGAAAAATGCTTGGGATTCTGCTCGTCATGAAAGTAAAGCTGCTTTTGGAAATGACGACATGTATATAGAAAAATTAATTGAAGAACCTAGACATATTGAAATTCAAATTATAGGAGATAGTAAAGGAAATGCTTGCCATTTAAGTGAAAGAGATTGTTCCATTCAAAGGCGTCATCAAAAACTTACAGAGGAAACTCCAAGTCCATTTATGACGGATAAATTAAGAGAAGAAATGGGATTAGCTGCAGTAAGAGCTGCGGAATATATTAAGTATGAAGGGGCTGGAACTGTTGAGTTTTTAGTAGATAAGCATCGAAACTTCTACTTTATGGAAATGAATACTCGGATTCAAGTAGAACATCCAATTACGGAACAAGTAATTATAGATTTCGATTTAATTAGAGAACAGATTAAAGTAGCTGCAGGCATACCGATTATTGGGAAAAATTATTTCCCAAAACTTCATTCAATCGAGTGTAGGATTAATGCTGAAGATCCTTTTAACAATTTTAGACCTTGTCCAGGAAAAATCATAGAATTAAATTCTCCAGGAGGACATGGAGTTCGGTTAGACACTCATGTGTATGCTGGATATACCATTCCGCCTAATTACGATTCAATGATTGCTAAATTAATTACCACTGCTCAGACCCGTGAAGAGGCTATTAGTAAAATGCGAAGAGCATTGGATGAGTTTGTGATTGAAGGTATCAAAACCACAATTCCATTCCATCGACAACTAATGGATCATCCAGACTATGTTGCAGGAGATTTTACCACCGCTTTTATGGACAGCTTTGAAATGAGCGAAATAGAAGAGGAAGAATAAAAACATTTAAACTCCGAACTTAAAAGGTTCGGAGTTTTTTATATATGTTAAATTTGGATTAGAAGAGAAGTTAAAATGCTAGCTAATTCAAATTAAAATAAACTAAATGAACACGCTGGAATTAAAATTTGAATTACAACAGCAATGTAAGGATCTTATAAAGCTAAGGTATAATAGTATTAATAAAACGATTTCCAATATCGAGTATTCTTTAAAAGAAGAATCTAAAAGTACCAGTGGGGATAAGCATCACACTGGAAGAGCGATGCTTCAAATAGAACGCGAAAATGCTGGGAATCAATTAAGAGAAATAGAAAAAGTGATGCATCAATTAGCTAAAGTTAACATAAGTTTAGCTTCAGAAAGGATTCGATTAGGGAGTGTTATTGAAACCAATCAAGCCAATTTTTTTATGAGTATATCTGTTGGTAAATTAGAAACGAATAATTTACTTTACTTAGGCGTCGCACCTAATTCACCTATTGGTATGTGCTTATTAGGAAAAACAAAAGGAGATCAATTCAATTTTAATAGGAAAGTCTATAAAGTCCTAACTGTACTATAAATTAAACATTCCTTATTTTTTGATATCGGTTATCATATTTTTAGGTAAGATTTTATATCCCATATTATAAAAAGTAAAGCCAAAAATATCTGCATATTGCTCTATAGTTTTACTAACAGGAGTCCCAGCACCGTGACCAGCATCTGTTTCAATTCTAATTAATACTGGGTTTTTCCCAGATTGTTTTTCTTGTAATTCGGCAGCGAATTTAAAACTATGAGCTGGCACTACTCTATCATCATGATCTCCAGTTGTAATTAATGTAGCAGGATATTTGACTCCTTTTTTTACATTATGTACAGGAGAATATTCTTTTAAATATTCAAACATTTCTTTACTTTCTTCAGCAGTTCCATAATCATATGCCCAACCTGCACCAGCAGTAAAGGTATGGTAGCGCAACATATCTAAAACACCCACAGCAGGTAATGCAACTTTCATTAAATCAGGACGTTGAGTCATCACAGCCGCAACCAATAACCCTCCATTTGATCCACCACGAATTGCTAAATAACTTTTAGAAGTATATTTATTTACTATTAAATAATCGGCAGCAGCTATAAAATCATCAAAAACATTTTGCTTTTTCATTTTTGTTCCAGCGTCGTGCCATTCCTTTCCATATTCTCCACCACCTCTTAAATTAGGAACCGCATAAATACCACCTTGCTCCATCCAAACAGCATTAGCGACACTAAACGAAGGCGTAAGACTTATATTAAACCCTCCATAGCCATAAAGAATTGTTGGGTTTTTACCATTGAGTTTTACTCCTTTTTTATAAGTAATAATCATAGGTACCTTTGTCCCATCTTTTGACTTATAAAAAATCTGTTTACTTTCAAAGTTATCAGCATTGAAATCTATTTTTGATTTTCTATATAGTATTGATTTTCCTGTATCAGCATCGTACCTATAAATACTTCCAGGAGTAGTATAGTTAGTAAATGAATAATAGATATCGGCCTCTTCTTTTTTAGAACTCAATCCGGAGATTGTTCCTATACCCGGTAAATCAAGAGTTCTGATCAGTTTCCCATTGTAATTGTATTGTTTCACTTGGGAAACAGCGTCAACCATATATTCAGCAAAAAAATAACCATTACCCATCGAAGGGCTTAAAACGTTTTCGGTTTCAGAAATAAAATCAACCCAATTTTTAGGCGCTGGGTTTGCAATATCTACAGTAACAATTTTCTGGTTTGCAGCATTTAAATTAGTAACTATAAAGAGTTTACTTCCAACATTTTCAATTACATATGAAGTGCTTTCAGCATGATCTAAAACGGTTATTAACTCATTGTTTGGGTTTTGTAAATCTTTTATATAAAGCTTGTTACCAGAAGTTGAAATCTGTGCAGTAATTACAAGGTATTGATTATCATCTGTTGTATAACCCCGGACATAACGATGTTTTTCGGCTTCAGTTCCTCCAAAAATAAGTTGATCATCTTTTTGAGAAGTTCCTAATTTATGATAATACAATTTATGCTGATCTGTTTTTGCAGACAACTCACTTCCTTCTGGCTTATCATAACTTGAATAATAAAAACCATCATTTTCTCTCCAAGAAATTCCGCTAAACTTTACATCAAATATAGTGTCTTCAATATTTTTTTTGGTTTCAGTATTCATCACCAAAACTTTTCGCCAATCGCTACCTCCCTCAGAAATGGTATAAGCGGCAATTTTCCCATTTTTAGAAAAACTTATGTTTCCAAGAGAAATGGTGCCGTCCTCTTTAAAAGTATTTGGATCTAAAAAAACACTCGCTTTACTAGGGTCTTGTAACGTTTTATAGCGATAAATTACAGATTGATTTTGAAGTCCATCATTTTTTCTAAAGTACGTATAATCACCTTCCTTAAAAGGTGCTCCAACTTTTTCATAGTTCCAAATTGAAGTAAGGCGTTTTTTTAACTCTTTTCTAAATGGAATTTTATCTAAATAATCAAAAGTAACTTCATTTTGAGTTTCCACCCAGGCTTTTGTTTCTTCACTTCGATCATCTTCTAGCCAACGATATGGGTCTTTAACATCTGTCCCAAAGTAATTGGTCACCGCATCAACTTTTTTAGTTTCAGTATATCTCAAATTAATTTTTTCGCTATGTTCTTGTGCTACAAAAATAGAGGTAATAGCAAGAAAGAATAGGCTTATTAATAGTTTCATATTATATTAACTTTTTATCCATTAGATATTCAGCAATTTGGATGGCATTAGTAGCGGCTCCTTTTCTTAAATTATCACTAACAATCCACATATTTAAGGTTTTTTCTAGTGTTTCATCTCTTCGAATTCTACCTACAAAAACATCATCTTTACCATTGGCATAAATTGGCATTGGATAGGTATTTGTATCTGGATTATCTTGAACAGTTACCCCCGGGGTTTCATGAAGTATCTTTCTAACAGTGTTAATCTCAAAGTCTTTTTTAAACTCAACATTTACAGATTCGCTATGACCCCCTAAAGTAGGAATTCGAACAGCAGTTGCAGAAATTAAAAAGCTTCGGTCGTTTAATATTTTTTGAGGCTCACGAGCCAATTTCATTTCTTCTTTTGTATAACCATTTGCTTCAAAATCATCACAATGAGGAAGCGCATTTTTATGAATTGGATATGGATAAGCCATTTCGGACTGAACTCCACTGATCTCATTTTCTAATTGATTAACTGCTTTCTTTCCAGTACCAGAAACCGATTGATATGTTGAAATAATCACCCGTTTCATTCTGTATTTTTCATGAAGAGGCGCTAATGCCATGACCAATTGAATAGTAGAACAGTTAGGATTGGCAATAATTTTATCATTGGTAGTTAATGTAGAAGCATTAATTTCTGGCACCACTAATTTCTTTGTTAAATCCATCCTCCAAGCTGATGAATTATCAATTACAGTCGTACCAGCTTCCGCAAATTTAGGAGCCCATTCTAAAGATATGGCACTACCAGCAGAAAATATAGCAATCTCAGGCTTTTTAAATAAAGCATCTTTTAAACCAATTACTTTTATCGTCTTTCCATTAAAATATAATTCATTTCCTATTGATTTTTTAGAAGCTACTAATAGTATTTCTGAAACAGGAAAATTACGCTCTTCCAATAATTTAATCATAATAGTTCCTACCATTCCGGTAGCTCCAACAACTGCTAATTTCATATGAATATTTAGTAAATAACTAGGTGATTTAAATGGTTATAAAATTAAAAGACAAAAATAAGGCATAGTGTTCTAATTTTTTATGATATATGATTAAAAAGCACTCGCTTTTCAAGAATAGTTTATCTTGAAGTTATTTGTTTAGAATGATCCTTGTATTGGCTCTACAAGCTTTTTATTTTTTAAGAAGATCTCTAATTTCTGTTAATAACTCCTCTTGAGTAGGTGCAGCAGGTACAGCAGGTGCTTCTTCTAAAGGTTTTTCAGTTTTATTGTATGCTTTTACAATCATAAATAAAATAAATCCAACGATAATTAAGTTAATAATAGAGTTAACCCAGTTACCGTACATAATTGCATTTTCTGCTGTAATAATTGCACCTTCGACGTCAACAACAGCGGGAGATAAAACAAGTTTTAGATTTGAAAAATCGACTCCTCCTGTAAATTGCCCAACAATTGGCATCATAATATCACTTACAAAGCCTTTTACAACCAAGCCAACTGCTCCTGCAAGTAAAACGGCAACTGCCAAATCGATTACATTGCCAGTCATGATAAATTTTTTGAATTCTTTAAACATAATAAATTAATTAGGTTATTGTTACCTACAATATAAAAAAAATAATTGTTTGATTGTTGAAACTAAATTTTATTTCCGATAAAAGACACGCTTTACTCTTTGTGATATTGCTGTCAATAATTCGTAAGAAATGGAATCAATCGTTTCTGCAAGTAAATCTGCTTTATTGTCATTCCCAAATAAAACTACCTCATCTCCTTCTTCACAAACAATTCCTGTGACGTTTATCATTATCATATCCATACAAACATTTCCTATTATTGGAGCTTTTATTCCGCGAACCATTACCCAGCCTTTACCGTTTCCATATGCTCTACTAATACCATCTGCATGACCAATTGGAATTGTAGCTGTTACGATAGTTCCATCACTTTTAAAAGCCCTATTATACCCTACAGTATCTCCCTTTTTAATAGTATGAATTTGTGAAATCACCGACTTTAACGTAGCAATTGGTGTAAAGTTTTTTTGTTCTTCGGGAATGTTACTAAAACCATAAAGGCCAATTCCAGTTCTAACCATGTCGAATTGGGCATCAGGATAATTTAAAATTCCTGAAGTATTAGACATATGTAATTTGGGTTGGTAGCTTAATTTACTTGAGATATTTTTTGCAATATTTCTGAAGGTACTTATTTGAGATTCTGAAAAACATTTTTCTTTGAGATCCTCACTAGCCGCTAGGTGTGAAAAAAGCGAAGTAACCTTTATATTGCTTGTTGCATTTAACTCTGAAACAATTTTATCCACCTCGGTTTCATTAAATCCCAATCGATTTAAACCCGTATTAAATTTAAGGTGAACAGGGTAGTTGAGTTGTTTTTTTTCAGAAGCTATTTTTATAAATTGTTTTAGTACACTTTCATTATACAAACTAGGTTCTAAACATCGATGTATAAGAGTTTCAAAATTTTCAGGCTGAGGGTGTAGCACTAAAATAGGTGTTCTAACGCCAACATCCCTTAAGGCGACCCCTTCATTCACATACGCTACCGCTAAATAATCTACTCCTAAAGCTTCCAATTCTTTTGCAATAACCAAAGCATCGCTTCCATAGGCAAAGGCTTTTACAACCCCCAATAGCCTTGTAGTATCTTTTATTCTAGATTTTAAATAATGATAATTTTCACCTAATGCGGTAAGATCTATTTCTAAAACAGTTTCAGTAGTTTTTGGCATCCCTTAGTTTTCCTTTTTTTTAGAAATATCTTCAGGCTCTTGCACATTCATTTTCCGAATTTTTTCTCGAATCATTAATTTATAGTAAGCCGCTCTACTTAAAGGTTCGTATTCATCTACTTCTCCTAAAAGCACCAATTCATCACCTTTAGCTTTGCGATAACTGTAATTTGCTAAATTTCCGGTTCGGGTACACACTGCATGTACCTTAGTGACATACTCAGCAGTTGCCATTAATGCAGGCATAGGGCCAAAGGGGTTTCCTTTAAAATCCATATCCAATCCAGCAACAATTACCCGCACGCCTCTATTGGCTAAATCATTGCAAACTTTTACAATTTCATCATCGAAAAATTGAGCTTCATCAATACCAACGACATCACAATCGTCTGCTAAAATGGGAATATTTGCTGCGGCAGGAACCGGAGTTGAATGAATTTCGTTGCTATCATGAGAAATTACCGACTTATCATCATATCGAGTATCGATCATTGGTTTAAAAATCTCTACTTTTTGTTTGGCAAATTTTGCGCGTTTTAATCTTCGGATCAATTCCTCTGTCTTGCCTGAAAACATAGAGCCTGCGATGACTTCAATCCATCCAAATTGTTCTTTTTGATTAACGGTATTTTCGAGAAACATAAAATTAATTTAAACTAAAACAGAATTACTTGACGTTTACATAAAGGTTGTGTAAATTTATAAAAACAAAACAGAAAATTTGCTTTATTTTAATAAGTTATGAAGAAGAAAGTCCTATCCCAGATAAACGCACTTGCTAAGAGCATTATTGCTTCAGAAAACGACATCGATATTATTAAAACTAAACACACATTAATTCAGCTTTATGAAAGGTTAACGGTCTTAGAATTTTTAAAATCAAGTGAAGAAACCAAATTTGAGAAACCAAAAAGATCCGCAACCGATTCCAAAACTTATCGAGAACAAAATTGGTTTCAGGATCCAGATCCTGTTCCACAACCATCTCATGAAGATGCTTTGGTAGAACCTCTAATGGAAAAAATAAAAGATTTAGTAGCTCAAATGCCTAGTCAAAATGACCCTGATGGTTCGGCAGTGGAAGATTTATTAAAAGAAATACTTCCTAAGAAAGAAACTTTTAAAAATGATTTAGAAGAATTTGCAGCTTCCTATCAAGAAAATTTAGTATTTGAAAGAAAACAAGAAATTGATATTGAAAAAGAAACAGAATCATTTCAAAACAAGCCTAAATCTATAAACGACAAATTAAACCAAGGTCTTAATATAGGACTTAACGATCGCATCGCTTTTATAAAAAATCTTTTTGAAAATAATACAGATGATTATACCAGAGTTTTATCACAGATAAATTCGATGACTACTTTTAAAGAAGCCTCTTTATTTGTTGAAAATAATATTAAGCCAGATTATAATAATTGGGAAGGAAAAGAAGAATATGCCGATCGTTTTTTATCAATAATTGAAAAACGATTTAACTAGTATGATGGGTAAACTTTATTTAGTACCTACTCCAATCGGTAACTTAAAGGACATTACTTTTAGAGCTATTGAAGTTTTAAAAGAAGTGGATTTAATACTCGCAGAGGACACTCGCACAAGTGGAAAATTATTAAAGTATTACGATATTTCTACACACATGCAATCTCATCACATGCATAATGAACACAAGACGGTTGATCATGTAGTAAGAAGAATTATAAATGGAGAAACGATCGCTTTAATAAGTGATGCAGGCACTCCTGCAATTAGTGATCCTGGATTTTTATTAACCCGCGCTTGTGTGGAAGTTGCAATAGAGGTAGATTGTTTGCCAGGTGCTACGGCTTTTGTACCTGCTTTAGTAAATAGTGGCTTACCAAACGATAAATTTGTTTTTGAAGGTTTTCTCCCAGTTAAAAAAGGAAGGCAAACTAGATTATTGCTTTTAGCAGAAGAAACCCGAACTATAATTTTTTATGAATCTCCTCATAAACTCCTTAAAACGCTTGGCCATATTGTAGAATATTTTGGTTCTGACAGGGCGGTTTCAGTGTCTAGAGAAATCACCAAATTACACGAAGAAACCATTCGTGGTACAGCCACTGAAGTATTAGCTTATTATACAGTAAAACCTCCTAAAGGCGAACTAGTCTTGGTAGTTGGTGGCAAGAAATAATTGTCTTTTCAGATAAATATCATTTAAAACACAAAATGCATTAGTCCTTTATAAGCTTTCATTTTCGTAAACTTGCAAAGTATAAAACTTAATAAAAAATGGGACATAAAGTAACGACCACATGGAAAAATAAGATGCTTTTAGAGTCTGATAATCCTCTCGGAAAAAATCTATTAATGGAATCAGGTCCCGATTCTGGAGGAAGCAATCAAGGATTGAGTCCCAAAGCTTTAATGTTGTCTTCTCTTGGGGGTTGTACTGGATTGGATCTATTGTCTTTATTAAAAAAAATGCGTGTTGAAATCGAGGATTTTAAAGTAATCGTAAATGGTGAATTGACAGAGGAGCACCCAAAGTATTATGATAAAGTAAGTATTGATTATTATTTTACAGGAACCGATTTAAACGAAGAAAAAATTAAAAAAGCAGTTTCTTTGTCGGAAGAACGTTATTGTGGCGTAATTAAAATGTTTAGAGCCTTTGCTGAGCTTACTATTGCAATTCATTTTAATGAATAAGCTTTAATTTTTAATGTCATATAGAGAATTCTAGTTACTTTTACTTATAACTTCCCTGTTAAATATTCAAATTTTATGCGCTGGACAATAAAACCAAAACCAGACTTAAGTACAGTTAAACGTTTATCTAATAAATTAGGAGTTGACTCAACGACTTCATTTTTGTTAGCTCAACGAGAAATTGAAACTTATGAGGAGGCAAAACGCTTTTTTAGACCCGAATTAAAAGACCTCCATGATCCATTTTTAATGAAGGATATGGACAAGGCGGTTTCAAGAATTGAACAAGCTATTATCGCTGAAGAAAACATTTTAATTTATGGAGATTACGATGTAGATGGCACCACTAGTGTGGCCTTATTATCTTCTTATTTACGTTCCTATTATTCTAATATTGCAACTTACATTCCAGATAGATATGGTGAAGGTTATGGGATTTCCTATAAAGGAATTGATTTTGCTGAAGACAATAATTTTTCATTAATTATTGCTTTGGATTGCGGAATTAAAGCCATTGATAAAGTTGCATATGCTTCCAAAAAAGGGATTGATTTTATTATTTGTGATCACCATCGACCGGGGGATGAAATACCTAAGGCCAAAGCAGTTTTAGATCCAAAACGCAATGATTGTGATTATCCTTTTAAAGAATTGTGTGGTTGTGGAGTTGGTTTTAAATTAATCCAAGCATTGGCATCCAAAAAAGGAGAAACCGTCAATGATTTAGTATTGTATTTAGATTTGGTTGCAACGGCAATTGGAGCAGATATAGTGCCTATTATTGGTGAAAACAGAATTTTGGCATACCATGGATTACAAGTAATTAATGAAAATCCTCGACCTGGATTTAAAGCCATTATAGAACAAGTTAAAAAGGAAATATTAACCATTACTGATGTGGTTTTTATAATCGCACCTCGAATCAATGCGGCAGGTAGAATGAAACATGGAAATCATGCCGTTACATTGCTTTGCGAAACCGATCCCGATTTAGCTGCCCAATATGCTAATGAAATCGACACCTATAATACCGATAGGCGTGATACCGACAAGCGAATCACTATTGAAGCTTTAGATCAAATAGGAGAACATAAAGAACAAGAAGGATTTACAACTGTTGTTTACGATGAAAATTGGCACAAGGGTGTAATTGGGATTGTAGCCTCTAGGTTAATCGAAACCTATTACCGACCAACCTTAGTTTTTACTAAAAGTAGCGATGTATTAGCAGCCTCGGCAAGAAGTGTAAAAGGGTTTGATGTTTATAATGCTTTGGAACAATGTTCAGAATTTATAGAACAATTTGGAGGTCATAAATACGCAGCTGGTCTAACCTTAAAACCAGAAAACTACAAAAAATTTAAAGCAAAATTTGAGCAAGTAGTTTCAAAAACCATAGATCCAAAATTATTAATTCCTGAAATTAAAATTGATGCTCAAATAAATTTATCAGATATCACTCCTAAATTTTACAGGATTTTAAGTCAGTTTGCACCTTTTGGCCCAAATAATATGACACCTGTTTTTATGACTGAAGATATGCAGGATATAGGTTATGGAAAACAAGTAGGGGAAGACAAATCTCATTTGCGATTTACTGCCTCTCAAAATGGGAAAGGAAAAATAGTAGGGATTGGTTTTGGTATGGGTGATCAAATTGAGCTCATTAAAAACAAAAAATCATTTAAAGCTGCTTATACTATCGATGAAAATGAATGGAACGGGAATAAAAACCTTCAGTTAAAAATAAAAGACCTTAAAGCGTAATAATTTCATCTTCTTCTAATAGTTCTTCATTTCTTAATCTTAGAATTATTTGTGCAACTGCAATGGTATCTTTTTCGCAATAGCGAATAATTCGATCTATATCTTTTTCTTTATAATAAACATCACAAACTTCACTTCCATCAATATCATCTTTTGGAGAAGGGATGCCTAAAACGTGAGTCATTAACTTTAAAGAAGTATACGTTTTATAATCCCCAAATTTCCATAATTCTAAGGTGTCGAGATGAGGTACTTCCCAAGGTTTTTTTCCAAATAAATTCAATTTAAAAGGAATGTCAATTTTATGGATAATCATTCTTCTTGCTATATATGGAAAGTCAAATTCCTTACCATTATGAGCACATAACAAATGATAAGGTTTGTTATAATGAGTCTCGAGTAGTATTTTAAACTCTTTTAAAATCGAATCTTCTTCTCCGTGAAAAGTGGTTATTCTAAAATTTCGGATAGCTCCTTTAAACACAAAATACCCTACTGAAATACAAACAATTTTTCCAAATTCCGCCCAAATCCCAGCTCTGTCGTAAAACTCTTCTGGAGAGAATTCATCTTTTCTTTGGTACTTGGTTTTTTGGTCCCAAAGCAGTTTAGAGGTGTCGTCTAATTCAGAAAAATTAGCATATAATGGGACTGTTTCGATATCTAGAAACAACACATTTTCTAGTTTGATTCTTTTCAACATAATTTAGTTATTGCAATCGGAGAGGAACTATAAAGATAGTAAAATTAAAAAAGAGATTGTTGTTAATAAGGAGATTTGTAGTTTAAGAGCCATTTTTGGAGTTATTTGTTATGCCATGATTTTGGAAGAATTTATTACAATTAATAAAACTAAAAGTGCTATTTTGTTCATTCTTTTTATTTTAATAAAGAAGCAATAAAATTATTAAAAATAAAGACCTTTATAAATCACAATATAAGCGTATGTTAACAATAGATAGTTTTAAATCTCTTGAGAATGGAGAAATAAATAAACAAGAATTTTTAAAGCTCGTTAAATCAGATATTTCTCCTGTAAAATTAGAAGAAATTCTATATGATTTAGACTATGAAGAACAGCTTTTTAAGTTGCAAGCCGAATTGGTTAACCTTCAGAAATGGGTCACTAAAAATAAAAAAAGGGTTTGTATTATATTTGAAGGAAGAGACGCTGCAGGCAAAGGGGGTTCTATAAGAAGGATGACAGAACACCTAAATCCTAGAGCTAGAAGAGTTGTGGCACTTTCCAAACCTACAGAAGTAGAACAAGGCCAGTGGTATTTTAGAAGGTATATTAAAGAAATGCCCAACCCAGGGGAACTTGTTTTTTTTGATAGAAGCTGGTATAATAGAGCAATTGTAGAACCTGTTATGGGTTTTTGTTCTAAAGAACAATATAACAAGTTTATGATTCATGTTCCTGAATTCGAAAACATGCTTTATGAAGATGGAATTCTATTAATTAAGTTTTGGTTTTCGGTAACAAAAGAGGAGCAATTAAAAAGATTTGAATCTCGATTAGCAAGTCCACTAAAGCGTTGGAAATTTAGTCCTGTAGATCAAGAGGGACAAAATAAATGGGATATTTACACTCATTATAAAGACCAAATGTTTGCTAATACCCACACTGCATTTAGTCCTTGGATTATAATTAAAACAAACAATAAAAAGGAAGCGCGCTTGGAAAGTTTGCGATATTTACTTTCTAGATTTGAGTATGAAGGTAAAGGAAATGCTGGCACCACCTTATTAACAGATCCAAATATTGTGCAACGTTATCATAGAACTTTAAAGAAAACAGACACCAATGAAGGATAAAATCACTGAAAAAGACCTCAAACTACTAAATAAAAAAAAGGGTTTAAAGCTTTTCTTATCAAGAGAAAATATTAGTATTTCTAGAACACTTAGATATTTGCGCTACGAAAATAGATTGATTCAATTACAAGAAGAATTAATTAAACTTCAAAAGTGGGTTAAAAATAATAACGAAAAAATAGTTTTTGTTTTTGAAGGGCGTGATGCAGCCGGAAAAGGAGGTGCTATAAGAAGAATCACGGAACACTTAAACCCGAGAGAATTTAAATTAGTAGCTTTATCAAAACCTTCTGACGAAGAAATTGGGCAATGGTATTTCCAACGATATATTAATTTGTTACCTATGAAAGGAACTATGGTATTCTTTGATAGAAGTTGGTATAATAGGGCAATTTTAGAACCTGTTAATGGTTTTTGTAGCGATGAAGAATATGATATTTTTATGAATCAAGTAAATGATTTTGAAAGAATGATAACTGAATCTGGAGTTCGTCTCATTAAATTTTATTTTTCAATTTCTAAAAGCGAACAAGAAAAGCGATTCCAAGATATTATTGATAGTCCTATAAAAAAATGGAAGTTTAGTGCTTTAGATAAAAAAGCATTAGAACTTTGGGACGATTATACAGATTATAAGGATAAAATGTTTTCTAAAACCAATACTATAATTGCTCCTTGGAAAGTAATTAAAGCCAATAGGAAAACCAAGGCTAGGATAGAAGCTATAGAGCATGTATTAACTAGTATTCCATATGATGACAAGGACTTAAAGGTATTAAAACATGTATATCTTGAAGATTAAATAATAGTTATCAAGTGTCTAATTGTATAGAAGGTATTAAATTTCATACCTTTAATAAATTTCTCGCGACCATGAAACCAACAAATTTAAAATTATTAGGAATTGCATTCCTTTTTCTCTTCGGGATTCAATCTGAAACCACTTATTCGCAATCCCAAAAAGAACCGTATTACGATGCTTTAGCTTATAGACTTCTTGGTCCATTTCGAGGAGGAAGAAGCGCTGCAGTTGCTGGGGTTCCTAATAAACCAAACTTATTTTATTTTGGAGCTACTGGTGGTGGTGTCTGGAAAACAGTAGATGGAGGTAGAAAATGGGAAAACATTTCAGATGGATATTTTGGGGGTTCTATAGGTGCTATTGCAGTAAGTACAGACGACCCGAATGTAATGTATGTTGGAGGTGGTGAATCTACTGTGAGAGGAAATGTTTCATCAGGTTATGGAGTTTGGAAAACAGAAAATGCCGGACAATCTTGGGAGCATATTGGATTGAAAAAAAGTCGTCACATCCCTAGAATTGTAATTCATCCAAGAGATCATAATACGGTATTCGCAGCTGTTTTAGGAAACATATACAAACCTACAGTAGATAGAGGTATTTATAAAAGTACCGATGGAGGAAAAACTTGGGAGAAAAAGCTTTTTGTAAATGAAAATGCTGGAGCGGTCGATCTAATTATGGATGCTACCAATCCACGTATTCTATATGCATCTACTTGGAATTTAAGAAGAACGCCATATAGTTTGAGTAGTGGTGGTGAAGGTTCTGCACTTTGGAAGAGTATTGATAGTGGAGAAACTTGGAAAGAAATTTCAAAAAATAAAGGATTTGCTAAAGGAATTTTAGGAAATATTGGAGTTACAGTTTCGCCTGTAAACAACAATATAGTTTGGGCAATAGTCGAAAATAAAGATAAAGGTGGTGTTTATAAAAGTACTGATGGAGGCGAAACTTGGAAACTCATTAACAGCGAAAGAAAATTAAGACAACGTGCTTGGTATTATTCTCGTATTTATGCCGATCCTCAAGATGCAGAAGTTGTTTATGTATTAAATGTAAGGTATCATAAAAGTACAGATGGCGGAAAAACATATAGCACTTTTAACGCTCCCCATGGAGATCATCATGATTTATGGATCGCTCCTGAAAACCCAAAACGAATGGTAATGGGTGATGATGGCGGTGCTCAAACAACTTATGATGGTGGTGAAACATGGAGTACTTATCATAATCAGCCAACAGCTCAATTTTATAGAGTTACTACAGACGATTCTTTTCCATATCGAATCTATGCTGCACAACAAGATAATTCAACCATCCGGATATCTCATAGAAACGAAGGATGGAATATTGATGAAGATGACTGGGATGAAACAGCTGGTGGAGAAAGTGCACATATCACTATTGATCCTGAAAATAATGATATTGTTTATGGAGGCAGTTATGATGGTTTTTTAACGAGGTACAATCATAAAACTAAAACTACAAGAAGCGTAAGTGTATGGCCAGATAATCCAATGGGACATGGAGCAGAAGACATGAAATATCGTTTCCAATGGAACTTTCCACTATTTTTTTCAAAGCACAATACCAAAAAACTATATACATTTTCTAATCACGTTCATGTAAGCACTAATGAAGGTGAAAGTTGGAACGTATTAAGTCCAGATTTAACGAGAAATGATTCAACTAAATTAAAATCATCAGGAGGGCCTATTACACAAGATAATACCTCAGTTGAATATTATTGTACCATTTTTGCAGCAGCAGAATCCCCAATTAAAGAAGGGCTTCTATGGACAGGATCTGATGATGGATTGATTCATATTTCAAGGAATGATGGGAATACTTGGGAAAATGTTACTCCTAAAGGCATGCCAGAATGGATGATGATTAACAGTATAGAGCCTTCTGTTTATAATGAGGGGACCTGTTATGTAGCTGGAACAAGGTATAAAACTGGAGATTTTGAACCTTATTTGTACAAAACAACTGACTATGGAAAATCTTGGAAAAAAATCACTAATGGCATCGCTAATGAGCATTTTACAAGAGTATTAAGAGAAGATCCTGCAAAAGAAGGTTTTTTGTACGTTGGTACTGAAACAGGAATTTATTATTCACACAATGAAGGAATTTACTGGCAACCTCTTCAATTAAATTTACCGATTGTTCCAATTACAGATTTAGCAGTCAAGAATAATAATTTAATAGTAGCTACACAAGGAAGAAGTCTTTGGGTTTTAGATGATTTAAGTTTATTACATCAGGCTTTAGATGTCGATAATGAAGAAAATATATTATTTAAACCTAAAGAGACCTACCGAATGGGAGGATCTTCAAATGACAAATCTCTAACAACCGGAACGAATCATCCGTCAGGAGTTATCACCTATTTTTATGTTAAAAATCCGGAAGAAAAAGAAATAAAATTGACTTATTTAAACTCAAAAAACGATACTATAAAAACGGTTAGCACAAAAAACAAAAAAGATAATTTTAATGTGAAGAAAGGCTCCAATTATTATGTATGGAACACTCGAGGTAATTCAGCTGAAATGTTTGATGGGATGATATTTTGGTGGGCAAGTTTAAATGCTCCTAAAGCGGTACCAGGAAATTATAAAGTGGTTTTAAGTGTTGAGGATAAAATTTATAATCAAAGTTTCGACATAGTTTCAAATCCAAATTCTGAAACAGATGTTGCAGGTATGCAAAAACAGTTTGATTTTATTACGAACATTAATGAAACGGTAGACAATGCTCATAAATCTATAAAAAAAATCAGAGCCATTAATAAGCAATTAACTACATTTCAAGAACAATATAAAGATGATGAACGGGTAGAGGAATTAAAAGAAAAGGCTAAAAACTTAAGTGAAGAATTTTCAAAAATTGAAAAAGCTTTATATCAAACTCAAAACAAAAGTGGACAAGACCCTTTAAATTTTCCAATTAAACTAACCAATAAACTTGCTCATTTAAATAGTTTAGTGGGTATGGGAGATTTCCCTCCAACAGAACAAGATATAGCTGTTAAAGATGAATTAACTCAAAAAATTAATTTGGAATTAGAAAAATTTAATATGCTCATTTCAAATCAGATTAAGACTTTTAACGCAGAATTTAATTCATTACACTTAAACTATTTGTTTACCGAGGGGAATACTAATTAGCACACTAATTGGTTTGATTATTGATATAATCAATTTTAAAATAAAAAAATGAGCTTTTTAAATAGATCTCTTAGATCTCGTATTTTCTTATCAATGATCCTTCTTGTAATAGGAGCATCTATTCTTATTGTTGTGGTTACGGTTTTTCAATATAGAGAAAATACACAAGATTATCACAGAGAGCGATTAATTAGAAAGGAAACCGCTATCCGAGAAAATATTGATTATGTAATTAAAAACACAACCTATCCTGTTGAGACTGAAAAAATTGCATTAATATTTAAAAATAAAATTTATGAAATTGAAGACATTCATCAATTAGATATTTTTTTATATGACTTGGAAGGTACTCTTTTAATTTCCTCTCAAGCTTCTTTTATTAAAGACACCATTCATTCAAAAATTTCTTCTCAAGCTTTAGAGGGTCTAAAAAAATCGATAGATAAACATTTTATAGAAAAGTTTGTTGAAAAAGATTTTGAATACCAATCATCATTTACCTATATCACAGACGCTCACTTTAAACCCATTGCTATTCTAAACTTACCCTATTTAGAAGATGATGAATTTTTAAATAAGGAACTAAAAGAATATTTAGGGCGATTAGGAATCGCTTATATTTTTATGCTTTTGTTTGCTGTTGTTTTAGCTTATTTTTTATCTAAATACATCACTCGATCTTTAAATACAATTTCAGAGAAGATCAAAGAAACGAGGATAGACAAAAGAAATAAAAAAATATTGATTCCACTTCGATCTCAGGAAGTATCAACCTTGGTCAATGCCTATAACGAAATGATTGATGAATTAGAAAGCAGTGCAGCTCAATTGGCCACTAATGAGCGAGAAGCAGCATGGAGAGAAATGGCAAAACAAGTTGCACATGAAATTAAAAACCCTTTAACACCAATGCGTCTAACGGTACAAAGTTTTGAACGAAAATTTGATCCGAATGATCCAAATATTCATGAAAAAATGAAAGAGTATAGCTATAGTTTAATACAGCAGATAGATACGATGAGCTCTATTGCATCTGCTTTTGCAACCTATGCTCAAATGCCAGCACAACAGGATGAAACACTAAATGTTATTAAGATAACCAAACTGGCTTTGGATATTTTTAACGAAGGATATATTTATTTTACCTCAGAAAAAAACGAAGTAATTATTAAATTTGATAGAACACAATTAATGAGAGTTATTACTAATTTGGTAAAGAACAGCATACAGGCCATACATGAAAACCAACTGGAAGAACCAAAAATTGAAGTAAGGGTTTATCAAGATGAATCTTTTGCGATTATTTCTGTTATGGATAATGGCACCGGTATAACTGACGAAAATATAGCCATGGTTTTTGAGCCAAAATTCACAACTAAAACGAGTGGTATGGGATTGGGATTAGCTATGGTTAAGAAAATTGTGGAGACTTATGGAGGTGAAATTAGTTTTAAAACGATCAAAGGAGAAGGGACTACTTTTATTGTAAAATTACCACTAAAATAACTAGCTTTTCGTAGTTTTGTTCTTAGTCCTTTTTAAGGATGAGTTATAATAATTGCTATTTTATACAAGAAATCAAATCTTTTTCAATCATTAATACTTATTATGAATTTCAACAATATTATTTCAGAAACCACTAAAGGCTTAACAACAATTATAATTAATAGACCTTCAAAATTAAACGCTTTAAATGAAGAAACAATTAATGAATTGCATCACGCCTTTAAAACAGCTGAACAAGATAGAAATACAAAAGTGATTATTATTACCGGTACTGGAGAAAAAGCTTTTGTTGCGGGTGCTGACATTAGTGAATTTGCAGATTTTTCGGTTGCAGAAGGTGAAAACTTAGCTTCAAAAGGACAAGCTTTATTATTCGATTTTGTTGCTAATCTTTCTACGCCTGTTATAGCTGCAATTAATGGGTTTGCATTAGGAGGTGGATTAGAATTAGCAATGGCTGCTCATTTTAGAATTGCAAGCGATAATGCTAAAATGGGATTACCCGAAGTTTCCCTGGGAGTTATTCCTGGTTATGGAGGTACGCAACGACTGCCTCAATTAATTGGTAAAGGAAGAGCTATGGAAATGATTATGACTGCTGGGATGATTGATGCCGATACTGCTCATAAATTTGGCTTGGTAAATCATGTTACTACTCAAGAGGAATTAATGGAGTTTTCTCAAAAAATAGCCTCTAAAATCATGAGAAATTCTTCGGTTGCTATTGCATCTGCTATTGCAGCAATAAATGCTGGGTTTGAAGAAGGAGAAAATGGTTTTGATGCTGAGGTAATTCAATTTGGTATCTGTTTTGGGACTGTCGATTTTAAAGAAGGAACAAGTGCTTTTTTAGAAAAAAGACGTGCAGATTTTCCAGGAGAATAATTACAATTCACCTTCCCATTCCCCATAAAACTGTTCTAAAAAACCTTCCATATATTCATGGCGCTTTTGAGCGATTTTTTTTCCAGTTTTGGTATTCATTTTATCTTTTAACAGCAACAATTTTTCGTAAAAATGATTGATGGTCGGTGAATTTGAAGCTTTATAAACTTCTGGAGACATGTTAAGGTTTGGCTTGACTTCTGGATCGTAAAGTTTGCGATTTTTATATCCTCCATAATTAAAACAACGAGCAATACCAATTGCGCCAAGCGCATCTAATCGATCTGCATCTTGGACTACCGCCAATTCATTCGAGAGAAATTGCTGTTTTTTATTGCCTCCTTTAAAAGAGATGTTTTCAATAATTTTTATCACGTGTGCTATAACATCTTCAGGTACCTTTTTATAATTTAAAAAATCACTCGCTTTTTTGGGACCAATAGCTTCATCGCCATTATAGAACTTCGAATCGGCAATATCATGAAGTAAAGCTCCTAATGAAACAATAAATGAATCTACTTTTTCAGTTTTAGAAATTAAAATAGCATTTTTATAAACCCGCTCAATATGAAACCAATCGTGTCCTCCTTCCGCATTTTCAAGTTCTTTTTTAACGAATGTGATGGTATGCGCTATGATTAATGAATCATTCATTTAGTAAGTATCTCCGAATTAATTTGAGACTCTACAGTATCGATAAGTATTTCTGTTTCAAAATCGGATACTTTTATAAAAGGATGTAATTTATATTGAATTCTTACTCCTAAAGGCATTGGGAACATACCATTTTTTTGTAGTTTCCACGAGTTATTAATAGTAACAGGAAGCACATAGGCTTGTGGCATTTTTTTAATTAAAACTGCTAATCCCCTACGTTGAAATTTTTTAGGCAAATTAGTTTTGCTTCTTGTCCCTTCTGGAAAAATAACACCGCTTCGATTGTGTTGATTAAGGTAATCAGCAAAATTTATTATAGCAGTTATAGCTTGCTTAGGATTTTTACGATCAATTAAAACAGCACCACTATGCCTTAGGTTGTAGGAAACTGAGGGAATTCCTTTTCCTAATTCGATTTTTGAAACAAATTTAGGGTGAATATTTCTTAAATGCCAAATCAAAGGAGGGATGTCCCATAAGCTTTGATGATTAGAAACTACTATTATCGATACATCTTTAGGGTAATTTTTAAGAGTTTTTAACTGAAATGAAGTTCCTAAAACTCGAAGACTATTAAGAATAAAAAAATTCAGAAAATCAACACTTTTTTTGTGAGCCTTATAGCCAATTAATGTATTGCAAATCCACTGTATGACGTGAAAAACTACTAATACCAGGCCAAATAACAGATAAAATATAACTGTCAAAGGATAACTTAAAATGTGTGCAATTTGTTTCATAAAAAAAACCCGCTTATGCGGGCATTATTTTTTAACAAACTTCGTTGTAAGCGTCTTTTAGATTGTCTGCAATCATATCTGCAGGACGGCCTTCAATATGATGGCGTTCTAGCATATGTACTAATTCACCATCCTTAAATAAAGCCATACAAGGTGAACTTGGTGGGAAAGGAATCATATGGGCTCTAGCAGCATCAACTGCTTCTTTGTCAACACCAGCAAAAACAGTAACTATTTGATCTGGTTTTTTATCGTTTTGAATAGACATAGCAGCAGCAGGCCGCGCATTTGCAGCTGCACAACCACAAACAGAGTTTACAACTACCAAGGTAGTTCCAGGCTTGCTTAATGTGCTATTTACATCTTCTGCATTAAATAGTTCTGTGAAACCAACTTTTGTTAGGTCTTCACGCATTGGTTTTACTAATTCTGGAGGGTACATATTTTTAGTGATTTATGTTGTAATAGTTATTAAACAAAGATAGTTAATTATAAAATAAAATAGAGCTCATTTATAATTTTGGCTTTTCTTTAATAGAGAATTGAAGGTTTCATTTTTTTTGATTTACTATATTTGCAAAATTATTAAATGACTAGAATTAGATTATGATTAGATGGATAGCTGCAATTATTGGATATTCAATTTTTAGATTTCCAGGAGCGATTATTGGTTTTTTGTTAGGAAGCTTATTTGAAGGAAGTAGCTCATCAAACGGAAGCAGAAGAAGCATTTTTACTCAAAGTAAACAAGGAGTTTCTCCAGCCGAATTTGAATTAAACTTATTGTCTTTAGCATCTTTAGTTATTAAGGCTGACGGAATTGTTAATCAAAAAGAATTGGATTTTGTACGCCAGTATTTTGTTCAAGCTTATGGGAAAGAACAAGCCAATGCAACCTTTAAAGTATTTAATGAAGAGATAAAAAAGAAACAATTATCTGCACAAAAAATAGCTGCTTTTTTACGAGACAGGATGAGGTATGAATCTCGTTTACAAATCATACATTTTTTATTTAGTGTTGCGAAAGCAGACGGACAGATAAGTGATCCTGAAGTTAGAGAAATAAATAATATAACCGGTTTTTTAGGAATTAATCATCGCGATTTTGAAAGTATAAAAGCAATGTTTTTTAGCAATCCAGATAGTGCTTATAAAATTCTTGAAATCGAAAAAACAGCGAACTCTGATCAGATTAAAAAGGCCTATCGTACCATGGTAAAAAAGTATCACCCCGACAAATTACAGCATATGGACGAAGTTTATAGAAATGGTGCTGAAGAAAAATTTAGGAAAGTTCAAGAAGCTTACGAACAAATCCAAAGAGAAAGAGGGTTTTAGCTTATTTGTTTTAATTTTTGTAATTTTAATTTTTAAATTAAACAATGCCAGTTTTCCCTCCCATCATAATATATGCTATTCCTTTTTTTGTTTTTGCGATGCTATTGGAGTTTTTTCTAACTACTAAAAAGAATATTAAGTCCTATACTTCTAAAGATGCTTTTTCATCGATTGCCATGGGTTTTGGTAATGTGTTTATTGGCCTTGTAAGCAAACTGATTGTATTTGCAGTGCTTTATTATTTATATGAAAACTTTCGGCTTTTTACTATACCAGTAGCTTGGTGGAGTTTTATCTTGTTGTTTTTTTTAGACGATTTATCCTATTATTGGTTTCATAGAATTTCTCATGAAAACAGATTGTTTTGGGCCTCTCATGTTGTTCATCATTCTTCAAAACACTATAATTTAAGCACTGCCTTGCGGCAAACTTGGACAGGAGGATTTTATAGTTTTATATTTTGGATATGGTTACCATTACTAGGTTTTCATCCTGGAATGATTATTTTTCAGATGGGAATAAGTTTGCTATATCAATTTTGGATCCACACCGAATTAATAAAAAAAATGCCCAACTGGTTTGAAGCTTTTTTTAACACTCCGTCTCACCATAGAGTTCATCATGGAAGTAACCCTATCTACTTAGACAGGAATCACGCAGGAATATTGATTATTTGGGATAGAATGTTTGGAACTTTCCAACCTGAATTGGAGGAAGAGAAAGCTATTTACGGATTGGTTGATAATATTAACACTTACAATCCAGTTATCATTGCTTTTAATGAATGGGCTGCAATGTTAAATGATGCAATTTCTGGAAATAAATCTTTAGTAAATAGAATAAAATATTTTTACAAACCACCAGGTTGGAAACATGATGGTTCTGGAAAATTATCTGACGATTTGCGAGAAGAGTGGTTAAAAAAAAACAATTAAATTTTACTCAAACGTAATGTATTTACCATTCCTTCATCTTTCATTGGCATGGCAGCAAGATTGATTAAAAAATCACCTTGCTTTGCATACCCTTTGTCAATTGCTATTCGATTTACGTCTTCAACTGTTTCATCCGTACTTACATTATTATTGTAGTAAAAAGAATTTACCCCCCATAACAGACTAAGTCTTGATAGTATACGCTTATTAGAGGTAAAAACTAAAATATTTGCAGATGGTCGCCAAGCAGAAATTTGAAAAGCGGTATAACCACTATTAGTTAAGGTGCAAATTGCTTTTGCGTCTATTTCATTAGCCATAATTGCAGCATGGTAACAGATATATTTAGTCATATATCTTTCTGTTTTAATTCTAGGTGGTTCTTCGGGTACTGTAATTAAAGAAGATCCTTCTACTTTTTTTAAGATAGCAGCCATTTTTTGAATAACTTCAACAGGGTATTTTCCAACGGATGTTTCTCCAGAAAGCATCACAGCATCAGCTCCATCCATAACAGAGTTAGCAACATCATTTACTTCTGCTCTCGTTGGAGTAAGTGAATCAATCATCGTCTCCATCATTTGAGTAGCAATAATTACAGGGATTCTTGCTTCCTTAGCAATAAGCACAAGTTGTTTCTGAATTAACGGTACTTCTTCTGCAGGAACTTCAACTCCTAGGTCACCCCTTGCAACCATGATTCCATCACAATATTTAACAATTTTTTTAATATTAGCTACCCCTTCTGGTTTTTCGATTTTTGCAATGATTGGTATTTTATAGTCACTATTATCACTTATTAATTTTTGTAATTCTTTAAGGTCTTTTGCATAACGAACAAAAGATAAAGCGATCCAATCCACATCTTGTTCTATCGCAAAAATAGCATCTTTTTTGTCTTTTCTAGTAAGTGCTGGCAATGATAGTTTTGTATTGGGCAGGTTGACTCCTTTATTAGATTTAAAGGGACCACCTTGGATTACTTTAGTTTTAACTTCGTCAACACCATTTGTCTTTAGGATTTCAAAAATAAGTTTTCCGTCATCTACTAATAATTGCTCTCCTTTTTTTACATCATTAGGAAAGTTATCGTAATTCATATAGGCGCGTTCTTGAGTTCCTTCAAATTTTTCTCCAGTACAAAAACTAACCAAATCTCCAGTTTGAAGCTCTACACCTTCCTTCATTATTCCGACTCGCAACTTAGGTCCCTGAAGGTCTGCCAATATTGCAACATTGACACTTAATTCCTCATTAAGTTGTCTAATCATAGAAATACTCTTTTTAACAGAATCATAATCGGAGTGTGAAAAATTTATTCTAAAAACATTTACACCTTTTAGGATCATATTTTTCATTATCTCTTTGCTCTTGATTGCAGGTCCTAAAGTGGCTACAATTTTTGTTCTTTTTTGATCTGGCATTAGTTAAATATTAAATTGTTTTTATATTTTATTTTTTCACTGTCAATAGCGTAGGCAGAAATAACTTGTTCTATTTCGTTAATAGTAGAAATTAATTTTCTGGTAGACACTTTTTCATATTCTGATTGAATTTTTAGAAAATAATCCACATTTTTAAATTCTTTAAGTAAAAAGGTAGTAATTGTTTTTTCTGAAGAAAGATCACTAAATAGTCCTCCAGAACTTTGAAATTTAGCCGTTAATGATTTATTTTTATTTGAAACTAAACTATAAATTATATAAGATAATTCATTTTCGCATTCAAAAAGCGGAAATGAAATATCTAATCCTTGGTTTGAAAAATCGACATCTAATTTCTTCCTAGACAAACGTAATGACACATGCTTGTTTAGCATATAAGCCATTTTATAAGGCTCTTCACTACAATGAATAGCGATGAGTGAAAACTCTTCTTGATAATCGTCTTCTAAAATTAGCTTATGACTTGCCATTCACTTTCTTATTAGATTTTTCAAAGTTCGAGAAAATAGTTGAAAGGTCAACGTTTCTAATAGGAACATTAGTTAAATAACTTAGATTTTTAAAAGCATTTGTCTATCAATCCTCTTTTTTAACTTATAATAAGCTCTTTTTGCTGCAATTTCTTCTGCTTTTTTCTTTGAGGTCGCTCTTGCCTTCGATACAATTTTTTCTCCAAGTTTAAGTTTAACGGCAAAATGCTTTAAACTATCATTGCCGGTGTCTTCATAGATATTGAATTTAAAAGCCATTTTATTTTTTTGGCACCATTCAATAAATAAGCTTTTGTAACTTGTAATTTTACCTTCTAATTTTTGAATATCTACATAGGGTTTAATGACTCTCTTATTAATAAATTTTTCAACTTGCGAATAGCCCTTGTCTAAATAAATAGCTCCAATTAAGGCTTCAAATATGTTTCCGTGAATGTTTTCCCCAAATTGATTTTTAGGTATGCCGGTTCTTACCAATTGGATTAAGTTTAAATCTTTACCCAATTCATTTAAATGCTCGCGACTTACCACTTTAGATCGCATTTTTGTTAGATATCCCTCATTACCATTAGGGACTTTTTTATATAAATAAGCTGCAATAATTGAACTTATGATAGCGTCTCCTAAAAACTCCATCCGTTCGAAATTTTTTTGATTACCAGTCAATATATTATCATTATTTGAACGATGCGTAAAAGCTTCCTCGAATAATTGTATGTTTTTGGGTCTGTAATTTATGATTTTTTTTATGCTATAAAAAAAAAGCCCATTTTCTTTGGATCGGGGACTAAATATATTTTTTATAGTAGGCATTTTTTATAGTAGCTATATTTTAATCTAAACTCATATTTTTTTAAATACAACACAAGCATTGTGACCACCAAAACCAAATGTATTGCTCATGGCAATATTTACTTCACGTTTTTGTGATTTGTTTAATGTTAAATTTAAACTAGGATCTATATCTTTATCAACTGTAGTATGATTAATAGTAGGAGGTATAATCCCATGATTAATAGATAGTATTGAAGAAATCGCTTCAATAGCACCTGCAGCTCCTAATAAATGACCAGTCATTGATTTTGTAGAGTTAATATTAATGTTTTTAGCATGTTTTCCAAATACTTTAGTAATAGCTTTTAATTCGGCAACATCTCCTAAAGGTGTTGAGGTTCCATGAGTATTTATAGCATCTACATCCTCAGGTTTAATTCCAGCGTCACGAAGGCTATTTAACATCACTCTTTCTACGCCAATTCCTTCTGGATGAGGAGCAGTCATATGATAAGCATCACTGGACATTCCTCCACCAATAACTTCAGCATAAATTTTTGCACCACGCTTTTTAGCATGTTCGTACTCTTCAAGGATAAGTGTTCCAGCACCCTCACCTAACACAAATCCATCACGAGTAGCATCAAAAGGTCTTGAGGCTGTTTTAGGATTTTCATTTCGAGTAGATAATGCATGCATGGCATTAAATCCGCCCATCCCAGCAATGGTGACTGCTGCTTCACTACCTCCAGTTACTATTACATCACAATGGCCTAAACGAATAT
>CAJXVL010000008.1 GCA_913061205.1 uncultured Flavobacteriaceae bacterium
CTACACGTAAGGAGTCGTCGGCAGCGTCAGATGTGTATAAGAGACAGGTATTTATACAGGACTTCACTATTCTAATACAGAAAACAACTTGCTTATAAGTTGTGATGTACCTTTAATTAACAAGGAAGTTTTACAAAAATTAATAGAACAAATTAATGATACTTCTGAAGTAATTCAATTACAAAGCAATGGTAAAAACATGCCACTTATCGCTATTTATAAAAAGAAATGTGAAGCAATTTTTTTAGAAGAATTAAAACAAAATCAAAGAAAAGTTCAAAAAGCTATTAAAAAATGCAAGGTAAATACGGTGCCAATCAATACCGTTTTAGAACAGTATACGACCAATATTAATACAAAAAAAGATTTGGAATTTTTAGAATAAAAAAATGATACTATCAATAAAATATTTTGGATTACTTGCTGAAGTAACAGGACATTCAGAGGAGAAAATTGAATTTTCAGGGAAATCTATTTCAGATTTAAAAACTATTTTATTTCAAAAATATGAGGAATTAAAAAATAAAGATTTTCAAATCGTTCAAAACAATGAATTAACAACTAATGAAACTAAGGTAACTGCAACAGAAATTGCTTTATTACCTCCTTTTGCAGGAGGTTGAAAAAAAATGAATAGATATAGCAGACATATAATTTTATCGGAAATAGGTCAAGCAGGTCAAGATAAACTTTCTAAATCCAAAGTCTTAGTAATAGGGGCTGGTGGATTAGGTTGTCCTGTGCTACAATACCTCACTGCAGCCGGAATAGGTACTATTGGGATCATTGATTTTGATATCGTTTCAGAATCGAACTTGCAAAGGCAAGTGTTATTTGGCGCTTCTACACTAGGAATTAATAAAGCAAAAGCAGCAAAAGCTAGGTTAGAAGATTTAAATAATACCATATTAATAAAAGCGTATCCTGAAAAATTAACTCATAAAAATGCTTTAACTATCTTTAAAAATTATGATATTATTGTGGATGGAACCGATAATTTCTCTACTCGATATTTAGTTAATGACGCTTCCATTTTAACATCTAAACCATTGGTATATGCCGGTATTTATAAGTTTGAAGGTCAAGTTTCTGTATTTAATTATAAAAAAGGGCCAAGTTATCGATGTCTGTTTCCTAAACAACCTGAAACTGGTTCCATACCAAATTGCTCTGAAATTGGTGTCTTAGGTGTGCTCCCTGGAATTATTGGAACATTACAAGCCAATGAAGTTATCAAGCTTATCTTAGAAATTGGAGAAGTTCTTTCCGGCAAAGTTCTTTATTATAATTCTTTAAATCATCAAATCAATTTAACCAAAGTGAATCGTTCTGAAAAAGAAATTCAAAAAGTAATGGACACAAAAACTGTTTTTGAAGCACTAGATGAAGAAATAAACTGTGAAATACCAATTAGAATTATTTCAATTAAAGATGCAATAAATAAAAAGAATATCCAATGGATTGATGTTCGAGATACTAATGTAAATCCAGAAATCAATCACTCCGAAGTTTTTCAAATCCCTTTAAAGGATCTAAAACAAAATTTAAATAAAATTGAGCTAGGTAAAGAGCAGATACTATTTTGTCAAGCTGGAATTAAAAGCAAAAAAGCAGCTTCTATTTTACAAAACCATAAAATCCATTCTTCTTTCAGCTTAAAAAATGGAGCTTGTGAAGTGATGAAATATTTTAATAACAAAAATTATGACAGATAAAAAACCAAAAAATGTCTTTAAAAAAGGTGCTATATCAACAGATTTTATAGCAAATTCTATAGCCAAACATCAAGTAAAAACTGGAATTGGTGCGCATAACATTTTTTTAGGTCAGGTAAGAGCAGACGAAATTAATAATAAAGTAGTTGCTGCAATTGAATATACTGCACATGAAGAAATGGCAAATCTGAAATTTCATGAAATAAGAGAAGCAACTTTTTTAAAATTCGATTTAAACTGTATGCATATTTATCACAGTTTAGGGAAAGTAAATTCTGGAGAGATTTGTTTGTTTGTTTTTGTATCGTCAAAAAGGCGCAAAGAAGTATTTCCAGCAATAGAATTTATCGTTGAAGAAATAAAAGAAAAAGTTCCTGTTTTTGGAAAAGAGATTTTTGAAGATAAAACCCATCAATGGAAAGTAAATGATTTAACAAATAAATAATTTTTAAACATGGTAGATATCACACATAAAAGCAGCACCTTAAGAATTGCTACCGCACAAGCAATTGTAAAAGTGAGTAAATCTGAAACCATCGAGGCTATAAAAAATGATACCGTTCCAAAAGGTAATGTATTTGCTATGAGTAAAGCAGCTGGATTATTGGGGGTCAAAAAAACTCCTGAACTCCTTCCTGACTGTCATCCAATGCCTATTGAATTTTCTGGAATTGAATATGAAATCAACGGTTTAGAGATTACAGTTTTATTTACAGTTAAAACCATTTATAAAACCGGTGTTGAAGTAGAGGCAATGCATGGAGCCAGTGTGGTGGCTTTAAACATGTACGATATGTTAAAGCCAATTGATAAAGGAATTGAAATTCATCAACTTAAATTATTAGAAAAAAAAGGAGGTAAATCTGACTTTAAAGATCGTTTTAGAAAAGATTTAAATGCGGCGGTGATTGTTTGTTCCGATACTATTTCAGCAGGACAAAAAGAAGACAAAGCAGGAAAAGCGATTATTAAAAAACTAGAAGAATGTGGGGTATCAATAACTGAGTATGTCGTCATTCCAGATGAAAATGAAATTATACAAGAAAAAGCAATTCAGTATCAAAAACAAGATTTTGATTTAATTATCTATACAGGCGGAACAGGACTTTCTAAAAGAGATGTAACTCCGGAGGCATTATTACCTTTACTTGAACGTAGAATACCAGGAGTTGAAGAAGCAATTAGAACCTATGGGCAAGATCGAACTCCATATTCCATGTTATCTAGAAGTGTTGCGGGAACTATAGGAAACACCTTAGTTTTAGCACTTCCAGGATCTACAAATGGAGCTAAAGAGTCAATGGATGCCATATTCCCTGCTGTTTTACATATTTTCAGAATTTTAAAAGGTGCACGACACGATTAATGAAACGAGCATGTTAAAAATTTTTATCCCTAAAGGAATGGTTAATAGCGAACCGCATGTGACCAAATTTTTAAATATTAAAGACACATGAAAACTAACCAAGCCATATTAACCGATCAATTTAAAAGAAAACATACTTATTTACGTATTTCACTTACGGAGCGATGTAATTTAAGATGTACCTATTGTATGCCGGCGGAAGGAGTCCCTCTTTCTCCTAAATCTCATATCATGAATTACGATGAGATTTATGCTATTGCAAAAACATTTGTAGAAAATGGGGTTACAAAAATTAGATTAACAGGAGGCGAACCTCTAATAAGAAAAGACATTCATGTAATTCTTGGCAAGTTAGCTTCTCTTCCAGTTGAACTCGCAATTACCACAAATGGTATCACCTTAGATAGACATATTGATGTGTTAAAGGAGAATAATATTAAGAATATCAATGTTAGTTTAGACACTTTATCTGAAGGTAAATTTAAAGAAATCACGCGGCGTAATCAGTTTGAAAAAGTTTATAATAACATCCTATTACTTATTGAGAAAGGATTTAATGTAAAGATAAATGCAGTTTTAATAAAAGGGTTTAATGATGATGAGATTATAGATTTTATCAATTTAACTAAAGATTTTCCAATTTCATTTCGATTTATTGAGTTTATGCCTTTTGATGGTAACAAATGGGATATAAATAAGATGGTTTCCTATGCTGAGGTTTTAGAACGAGTTAATAATCATTTTTCCCTTGAAAATGTTGAACGAATTAAAGATGCAGACAATGATACTTCTAAAAATTATAGAATAAAAGGCTACAAAGGTAGTTTTGCCATCATTAGTTCTGTAACCAATCCATTTTGTGATTCCTGTAACCGATTGCGTTTAACAGCAGATGGAAAACTAAAAAACTGTTTGTTTTCAGCTTCAGAATCAGATTTACTTACTGTGTTTCGGGAAGGAAAATCTATTGCACCCATTATTCAAAAAGCAGTGCTTGGTAAATTGAAAATTCGAGGTGGCATGGATACCCTTGAAAAACTTAAAGAACCCGATTTACATTCTAAAAATAGAAGCATGATTACTATTGGAGGCTAATTATCATATAATGGACTTAAATACCGTAGAAGAAAAATATTTTAGAGAAAGTACGCTAGCTTAAAATTTAATTTCTTCAGTAATAAAAGATGGAAATATTTAGTATTATTTATCTTAAATTTGAACTATAAATATTTATTATCATGAAAAAATCGATTAGTATTCTATTACTTTTATTTGTAACGGTTATAACGGCACAAGAAGTAAAGCATTTAAACCTAGAAGATGCCGTATTAGGATATTACAAAGGGTTATATCCTGAGCAAAAATCTATGCAATGGATTGATGATACCGATGATTTTATTATTGTTGAAAACAATTCGGTTTTAGTCAATTACAATCTTGAAAAACGTCCTGCAATTTTCACATTAGAAGATCTACAAAGTGCTTTCCCAGAGTTAAAAAGAATGCCTAATTCGTTTTTAAAAATTACTACAGAAGAGGTCTTTTTTAATCATAATAATACCGTCGTTCAATACAATTATATAAACAAAAAGGTTTCAGACGTTATTAAATATCCTTCAGAATCTGAAAACAATGAATTCAACACTTCAGCAAATGCAATAGCCTATACTATAGAGAACAATTTGTATGTATCAACTGCAAGTAATTCAAAGATTGCTGTAACTAATTACGAAGACAAAAACATCGTTTCCGGACAAGCTATAGCACGTTCCGAAATGGGAATTACCAAAGGTACTTTTTGGAGTCCGAAAGGAAATTTTTTGGCGTTCTATCAAAAAGACGAAAGTAATGTAACGGATTATCCTTTAGTAGATATTACAACAACTCCTGCGTCTTTAAATAATATAAAATACCCAATGAATGGAATGGGTTCTGAAATTGCAAAAGTAGGTGTGTATTCTATGAAAAATCAAAGTGTTATTTATTTAGATATAGATACTTCAGATGAACATTATCTTACCAATCTTTCTTGGTCTCCAGATGAAAAGTATGTTTTTTTAGCAGAAGTAAATAGGGATCAAAACCATATGTGGTTTACGATGTATGATGCTACTTCAGGAAAGAAAATAAAAACACTTTTTGAAGAGAAAAATGATAAATGGGTAGAACCAGAACATACTGCAGTTTTCTTGCCAAACAACAATTCCGAGTTTTTATGGCTAAGTGAACGTGATGGGTTTATGAACCTTTATAAATACAATATCAACAATAAAAATGAAAAGGAATTAACACAATTTAATTGGGTCATCAAAGAAATTATTGGTTTTGATAATAGTGGGGAAAACGTAATTGTATTAGGCACTGGAAGTGATGCAAGAGAAACAAAAGCTTATAAAGTAAATGTAAAAAACGGAGCGATTGAAACTTTAACTGAAGAAGCAGGAAGTCATTCGGTAAAATTAAGTTCTGATGGAACGTATGTCATAGATAGTTATACTAGTATAGATGTTCCTAGAGTAGTTAAAAGAAAGTCAATTGACGACGGAAAGGAAGTGACTATTTATACTTCTAAAAATCCAATTAAAGGCTACCAATTAGGAACCACAGAATTTGTTACTTTAACATCTAAAGATGGTAGTGATTTATTTGGTCGTATTATAAAACCAGCAAACTTTGATCAAACTAAAAAATATCCTGTTTTAGTTTATGTTTATGGTGGCCCGCATGCCCAAATGGTGACCAACTCATGGTTAGGGGGTTCTAATCTTTGGATGCAATGGATGGCAGCTGAGCAAGATTACATCGTTTTTACAATAGACAATCGAGGCTCTGAAAATAGAGGCTTCGCTTTCGAAAGTATTATACATAGACAAGCAGGTGAAGCAGAGATGGAAGATCAATTAACAGGAGTGGACTATTTAAAATCCTTGGATTACGTGGATGGAAATAGGTTATCTGTTTTCGGTTGGAGTTATGGTGGATTTATGGCAAATTCACTGATGCTAAGACATCCTGGAGTATTTACCACAGCTGTTGCAGGAGGCCCTGTTACCGATTGGAAATACTATGAAATTATGTATGGTGAACGTTATATGGATCGTTGGCAGGACAATGAAGAAGGCTTCGAAAAAGCAAGAGTTCATAATTATGTGAAAAATCTTGATGGCAAACTACTAGAAATCATCGGTAGTATAGATCCTGTTGTGGTTCCTCAACACACGATGACTTTACTTCAAGAATTTGTGAAAAATAAAGTGCAAGTAGATTTTTTAAGTTATCCTATGCACCCACATAATGTTAGAGGTATAGACCGAGCGCATCTGATGAAAAAGGTGCTGGATTATGTGATTTTAAATAATAATTAAAACTACCGCTAGTAAGAAAAAAGTTTAATTTAAGTGTTATATAAAAATTTCTATTTGCTGAAGGAAAAATTCCTGCAGTATTAAACGCAATATGCTTAAACAAATAAGGTTTATCGATGATAATTAAAAGAAAGAGATTATTACAATGAAAAAGAGTTTAATTCCTCAGTATTCTTTAGTGTTTAAAGAATTATTTTTTGATGATTTTTTTATAGTGAACCTGCAAATCATTAACTTTTAAAGTACAAAAATATACTCCAGAAGGGAGTTCCATTTGAGGTCTCCAAGTAGCTGTATATTTATCTGATGTAAGGTGGTTTTCTTTAATACTCGCAACTAACCTACCTTGCAAGTCATATACTTCAATTTTTATATTAGAAGGTTTAAATACACCATAATAAATATTTAATTCGTCAGTAAACGGATTGGGGCTTACGCTATATATCATCCCATTGGTTAGGTGAATATCGCTAGTTCCTAGTATACCCTCTCCATCAATTACAATATCCCAGGTACCCTCTAAAACATCTCCATTATTTGTTAACGAAATAATTCTATGGGTAGCGTCAAACGGCCCAGAAGTTATAGATGCAGCTGGATCATCTGGAATACTAGTATCTCCTTCAAAGTATAGCTGTGTAGTAATTTCAGGGTTATTAGGTGTGGTTATTTTAACATGAATATGTCTTGGTCTAAGTGTATTAAAATTCAAATATTTTCCTGGCCAGATAGTCTCAAAACTATAAAATCCCTGACTATTAGAGAGTACTCTCCCGCGTAAATGAAACCCCTCATTATCATATTCCGCTGCATCGTTAGCTTGCCAAAGATCCAGTTCTGTATTCGGAATTACTTGGGTGCAATCTAGCGTTTGTATTCTCCCAGTTACTAACAACCGAGTTCCAGGCTCATTCTCTGGTGCAATAATTCCATTCGAAAAAAATGGAGCATCGGAGGTGTAAAATGGTCCTTCACCATAAAAATCTTCTGTTAAAGCATTACACGTAGCATTGGTATCTCCAGCTTTATTTTTTGATCTAGCAAGAATTGAAGGTGCTGTCCCCAAAGCTAAGAAAGCAAGTGAAGCATTTTTTAAAAATTGTCGCCTATTTTTTTTCATTTTTTTCTATTCAGTTACAGAAATATTATACGGAGCCCTTAATTTCATGGTCTTAAACTTTCATCATTAGTAATGTACAAAAAATAAAGGAGTTTATTAAAGTTTCTTTATAGATGGTGATTAAATTTAGCCTTTTAAATCTTTATTGAAGACAAGAAGAGACTCTTTGTTAAAACCTAAGTTTACCTCTTTTTCGGATAAGTTAATATCAGAATAAAAATTCAAGTCTTTTTCATTAATATTTTTTTAAAACTTAATTTGAAGTGTCATATAAAAATTTCTATTAGCTGAAGGTATAATTCCTGGTCCAGGATAACCCGTGGCACGTCTAGTGAAATAATAGTTATCTAAAACATTATTAACACCTGCTTCTAATTTGAATTTTTTATAGGTATAAGAAAATGAAATATCTAAAACATCATAAGAAGGAATTTCACCAATCACTCCACTTAAGTTTCCTTCTACAGCGTTAGTAGCATCTGTAAACTGTTGTGATAGGTATGTGTATTGGAAATTGGATAAAAAGTTTTTATAGCCAAACTTTAGTCCTGTTTTAAAGTTTAAATTAGGAACGAATTCAACTTTTTTTCCTTCAACACCATTTTCTTCAGATGCCGTGTATTTAGAATCTATTATTGATGTATTTATAAAATAGTTAAAACTATAATCATTGTCTTTAATAAATAATTTATTCAAATTAAAATCAATCAATGATTCCAAACCATACATAACAGCATCACCAACATTACCACGAACCGTTTTTATACTCCCATCAGGAAATGCTTTCTGTATAAAACCAATTCTGTTTTTGTAAAATAATCCAAAAACTCCAACATCATAGGAAACTATATTTTTATAATTTCCTCTTAGACCAAGATCTGTAGTAAAACCTTTTTCATCGCTAATGCTAGGACTTATTGAAAAAGCAGGGTTGATAATGCTTATATCTGAAAAGGTAACTGATCGATAATTTTGAGAAATATTACCGTAAATTTCTAAAGCGTCAACTGGCTTATAACCTATTCCTAAACCAAGAAGTGCAAACGAACGCTTCCTTACTTCACTATTATCTATCGTTTCGTTTAAAATAACATTCCCAGCTGCATCTGTATTTATATTTTTATAAAAACCTTTACTTTCTGTTTTTATATATTCAAAACGAAATCCAGGAGTAATGGATAATTTATCATTTAGATATAAAATATTTTCTCCAAATACCGCGATATTTACATTTGGATAGGTATAATTAGATTGATTCCCGTAGTTAGGATATTCTTCCAACTGAAAATCAAAATTTGGATCTGTTCCGTCAGATCCCGGCCCTTGCTGACCAGTATTATCTGCTTTATAATATTTTGAACCTAATAAAATTGTAGCTTTTTTATTGAAAAGCTTATATTTATTTAGAATCCTTGTTTCAAAACCAAAATTATTAAAATCACCTTTTATAAGATCTCTTTCTTCTAGAGGGTCTATTTGGTCAACCCTATTCGTTCTAAAACCAAGAGAATATCTTGAAGCATTTAAACCAAAAGCATTAAAAGTAAAATTGGTATTCTCTGAAAATTTATGTTCAAACTTTAAATTATACAACAACCAATCTACTTGAAACCAATTTCTCGCCCGATTACTCTGAAAAGGATTAGAATTAAACATTTGATCAGTTAATCCGCCAGCTTGTTGAGCCAAATAATTCAAATAGGTGATTTCTCCGCTAATTTTAGTATCGCTTTTAATTTGATAACCTATATGAGCATAAATGTTTTTTGATTCAAACTTAGAGTTGGGTCTAAATCCATCTCCTTTCTTATAATTAAAAAATGAATAATAACTCCATTTATTTTTTGTTCCACTAATACTTGTAAAATTTGTATACAGGCTATTATTACCAATGGTATTTCTAGTAATAAACTCAAAGGGTTTATTTGGATTTGGTGATTTTATTATAAAATTAACTAGCCCACCAAACTGTGTACCGTATTGTAAAGAGGCTGCACCCCTTATTATTTGTATTTCTTTTAAAGCTTCGGCTGCTGGCGAATAATAACTTTCTGGATAACCTAATACATCCGCGCTAATGTCGTATCCGTTTTGGCGAGTATTAAAATTTGCAGTTCTATTGGGATCGAGACCTCTACCACCAATATTTAGCTGTAATCCAGCATCATCATTTTGGTATATGTTTAAACCTGCAACTTGGCTATAGATTTGTCTTGCATTATTAGAAGCTAAATTAGCCATGGATTGATCAACCAAAACTACTTCCGTTTTTTTTCCAGCGTAAATAGCAGTTCCTTCAACATCTTTTAATCGTTTTATTTCAAAAGTTTTTGCTTTACGTATCTTTATTTGTACCTCGGAAAGTTCTTCGGAGAGAACTTCTAGTTTTTGATTAATGACGGTATCTTTAGAAATAGTAATCGTTTGTTCTGCAACTTTATAGCTATAGGAAAAAAAAATTAGTGTTATTTTTTTCTTGTAGGTAGTAAATTCATAGAAGCCTTCTTTATTTGTTGTTGTTAATTTACCAGATTCTTTACTAAAAATTTCAATATCATTAATAGGTGAGTTTGTTTCCTTATTATTTACAAAGCCTGATACTTTGGTTTGTGCAATTATGTTTAATGTCAATAAACACATTACTATCAATAAATTAAAATCCTTTAATTTCATCGTTAAATGGTAAAATCCACTCTTTTGGGTTAAACGTTTCTTTTTGTTGGTACAAATCGATATTCTTATTGATAAAAGGTTGACTCAAACGGCCATTTAAAGCTACATAACTTTCAACAAATACTTGTATGTTTTTATGACCTTTACTTTTAAAATGATCTCCTAAGAAGTGAGCATATTCTAAAATAAAATCAGGTTGAAAGCTCATTTGTTTTTCTTGTAGAGGTGTTAAAAAATCTTGATTATCTACGTAAAAAAAATTACCCGTTTTACTATTTGTAATTTTAAAATTAGCATATCCCATTTTTTCCATAAGCATAACGCGCCACGAAAAACGATAGCCTTCCTCTGTCCAAAATAATTCGTTTGGATATAAAGCATATCTAAATGGAAGAAATAATTGAACAATAAAAAATAAGGAAAGCACTATAATTGTTATTTTTTGATGCTTAAAATTATAGATTTCTTTAACTACAATTTTTTGCTTTAATTTAAAAAAATAATTTAGTATGCGTTTTAAAAATAAAATAATTTTATGGTGAAATCCAGCTTCAAAAAAGATTAGAGAACTTACGATCATTACATATGGAAACATGCCAATCGGGAATAAAATTCCGGTAAAAACATGAAAAAAAACAACCAAGCCAAAAGCAAACCATCTTGTCTTTTTGTAAAGTAATAAAAAAGGTATTGTTAAGTCATAAATCATTCCAGACCAACTCATGGCATAATGAAACCAATTTTGTTGCATTAATGTTTCTCCTATAAAAGGTAAATCATATTTAGAAGGAAGCCATATTTTTAGTGGCATTGCTTTAAATAGCCAATCGGAATTTATTTTAGTTAAACCCGCATAAACATAAACGATGGATACCAATAATTTAATAGCATCAATAGACCATTTTGGCACTAAACGATATGATTTTTTTTTCAGATATGAATCTATTGAAAAAGAACTATTTGCAGGTAAAAAAATCAAGAGAAAGCTAAGAATACTTATAAAATAATAATGGTTTAAATACGTAGTTTTATCCATTAACTCGATATAGGTAAAGCTTAAGAAAAAAGTAATTATGGCCACTCTATACTTAAATCCTAAAGCAACAAACAATGCAGATAAACCACAGATAAAAAAAAGTAAATACGTTAAATTACCTAAAGGTTTTACCCACTCAAAACCATAATAAGTAAAATGAAATTTGGGTTGAAGGTATAAAGTATTGATCCAATCTTTAGACCAAAACCTAATAATGCTATACAACATCATAAACCCAAAACCAATCCGAAAAATGATTAGAGGAGATGCACTATAATTTTTACTTAAATATGTCTTTAAATTAAATATCATAATACAAAAAAGGTTGCTTTTTAAACAAGCAACCTTTTTAAGTTTTATATGTTTATTAATTAATCACCATCAGCATCCACATAATCTACACTAATATTAAAAGCTTGTAGCATATCAACTTTCAATAAAACAACTACCGTTTGTAAAGCATCGTAAGCATTAGTCATTTTTGTATTGTCTTCATTTATTTGCATAGAAAAATCATCATCAAGGAGGTTTATTTTTTCTCTTGCTAAATCTAATTTATTATTTATTAAAGTAACTAAATCAGATTTATTTAGATAATTTAAATAATCACTAAAACTACTATCCAGAGAATTAGTATTATACGATTTACCATTGAATAGATTTTGTACTGCATTAAGTGCATCTAATGCTAGAATTTTAGATGACTCCTTATTGTATAATGCTTCTACTTTATTTGGTAGTGGATTTGAAGAAAAATTCCCTGCAGGGATACCAATTTTATTGGCTCTCAAACCTTTTTCGTAATAATAAATATAGTCGTTTACGAACTGATTAAAACCACTAGTAGCAGTATTAGATGTACTATTAATAAAAACATCTCTATATGATGATGTCCAGTCATTCAAAATAATTCCTGTTAAACTTTTCATTTGTACTACTAGATCCGATAGGTAGAGTTTGTAATTTTCACTTTCGGGATCAATTGTATACTTATTAAGTATAGCAGAATCTGTATTTTCTATACCATATAACATATAATCTAAAGCAGGAAAGCCTACCGCATCATTGTTATTTGGATGCTCTAGATCTGCAACTCCTAAACTTATATTGTTTTTTATATCGTCATCATTTGTAGGATATATATTCATTTGAAAATGATACGAGATTTCTTCAGCCTTACCAATATTGAACATTTCAACGAATTGCCATGATTTATAAGCGTTTAGCCAAGATGTCCTTAGGGCTGATAAATTTTCTGTGTTTGGATCAGTAATAAAATCATCTTTTGTAGAGACTAAGACTTCTAATTTTGTGTTTAAATCTTGATATGAAGGTATAATAATATTATCTGCTATATTTGAAAGCATAGCTTTTCTATTAAAATCATCATTATTTCCCAAATCACTAGTATCATCGTCTTTACTACAAGAGATTACCATTATTAATACTATTATTAGTAGTGAAATATTTTTTAACATTTTACTCTTTTATATTTTAAAATAATTGCGAAATTAGTAAGTAGTTACCATATAAAAAAATACACGGCAACTACTTTCTTGGTTAATTAAAAAAATTAATTGTTATCATCTGCTGCTGCTTCAACAGTAAAACCAAATTCTGCAGCAATTTGTTCAGACATTTGGTCTAATGTTTCCGATGTTAAGTCCCAAAATCCGTTTCCTGCCATTAATTGATCTATAAAACCATCTACCTGTGGTTTGTCAAAATAAGGTGAATTCGTATTTGGAATGCGAGTAAACTGCAAACTAAAAATAAATCCATATCCTTCAGAAAGATTATGAAATGCTTTTGCAGGATTATTTTCCGCTATATATGTTTTACCGGCTTGTAAGTAATAAACTGATCGTACTGCTATAATCAAAGATATTTTTTCTCTTAATATGCTTACTTGCTCATCACGAAGTGTGTAGTTTTTTCCAACTATAGCTGCTCTACCTAGTTTGAAAGCATCATAAATATCTCCAGCAATACCAGCAAAACTTGGATCGCCCTCTACTTTAGCTAAATATTTATTTAAAAAATCATCTACTCCTAAAACTGGCTCATTATTCTGAGGGTCTACTTCTGCCCCATATAAATAACCAAAAGCTTCATCCCATTTATGTTCCATTGTGGTATAATCTTTACCCTCGTCAAGAACATCGTTATCATTATTTACTATATTATCACCTGCATCCAAAACTGATGGACTTAAGTAATTATTTAATATTTGATCAGTAATTAATGCACCGATCAGCCCTTTAGCAAAAGCTTGGTTATACTCTAAACCTTTACCATTAATATAGCGAGTTGATCCACCTCCATTTTCTTGTAATTGTCCAGAATTTCCTGCACTTGCAACATTGTCCCAGTTTGGAAATACTTCTTGAACCTGTTCTCCAATGTAGCTATCAAAATCTGCTTTTAATGCATTTGAAACTGTCGTGTTAGAAGAAAAATAATCTACTGATGCAGCAGTTTTACTTTTAACATTTTTACTAGAACTATTTAATTCTAATCCAGGTAAATCTTCAAAATCATTAGCACCCTCTATGTGTGAAAACATAGCATCAAGTTCAGCTTGTGTTTTTAAAGGATCTTTTATAGCAGAAGCAGTTTGACTTGCCATCTCTATTCTTGTAGTTTGACCACTATAAGATACTGCATTTTCTCCATCCCTGAAAAAGGAATAGGTAGCAGGAGCAGTAATTACTGGTTCTATAAAGCTATTTGAATTCTCATCATCCGATGAACAAGACATTACTATTATAGATAAAAGTACGGCAATACTTAATTTAAAATTTTTCATTATTTATTCTTGTTTTTATTTAGACTTATTATTAATAGTGCGAAAATAATATACAAATTTAAATTACGCAAGCTTATTTAGAATAAATCTTAATAATAATTCTAAACTAGTTTTTTAACTAATTTAATACTATGCTTTATGTTTGGTGAAATAGTATTCCTGTAGCTTCTAAAAAGCAAGAGTATTAAAAACAAAATTGGTTTACTTGGTTTTAAATGATGACTAAAAAGTATAATTTTTCTATATTTTTTAATAAAACAAGACTGTTTAAAAATAACTCCCCGTGTCTTTTATCCTCAAACTATTTTGGGTTAAAAAGACGTTATTTAAACAGCCTTGCTCTTATTTAACAAATTTTATTTGTTTCCCAACATCAACAACTCATTACAAACTACTTCTGTTGTATAACGTTTGATACCCTCTTTATCTTCCCAAGAACGACTGGTTAGTTTACCTTCAATTGCTACTTCTTTTCCTTTTGTTACATAATTTTCAATAATATCAGCTGTTTTTCCCCAAGCAATTACATTATGCCATTGTGTATCTGTTACTTTTTCGCCTTCTGGGTTTTTATAAGATTCATTGGTTGCTATACTAAACTTTGCCAATTTACTTCCAGAATCTAGATTGATAATTTCTGGATCATTTCCTAAGTTTCCAATCAACTGTACTTTGTTTCTGAGTGTGTTCATGATTTTAATTTTAATGTTAAACAGTTAAGAATTAGTCCTCGAGTTTATCTCGGGGATCTTTTATTGAATCTAAATCTTGAATCTAATTTTTAATTCAACGGTATAGTAATTCAACAATGCAAACATATAAACGATTCAAAATGATAGTTGGTAGTTACTTACTTACTTTCGTTTATAGTTGTTTACAAGCGTTTGTAAGCGTTTGAAAACAACTAAAGCGGGTAAATTCTTGGGAAGAAATTGAGATAATTCTACTTTAAAAAAGCGATTACTCACTGTTAATATAATAAATACCTATTCCCCATCCTAAACGTATGCGATGACTTAGGATCTTCAAGTTTATCTATTTACTAAACAGCTTTAAAGTATTAGATACTATTTTGATTTATATTCAAAATATTTAGAATAGAACGTCTTAGAAGTGATAACTAACTGCAGCTATAAAATTAATTCCAGCAGCAGTAATCCCTGAAGAATAGGTTCTGTAACGTTGGTTGGTAATATTCTCTAACGCAGTGTTTATTTGAAAGGCTTCGGTTACTTTATATTGTGCTCCAAAATTTAGCGTATACCAAGAGGGTGAATATGGATTCCCGTTTTTATCTAAAGCATATAAATATGCTTTGCTTTGCTCTTCTGGAGCAAGGTCGGCATAATCAAATTGTCCGTTATAATTTGTATAAGCATCTAGCTTTAATTTTTTTAATTCCCATATTAAATGGGCATTCCCAAATTGAGGAGCGACATGTCTTACTGCAACCTTAATATCATCTTCTCCTAATTGAAAGCCACCGGTATAATTATATTGAGAAGTAAATTGTAGTTTTTTAGAAAAATTAATTTCTATTCCTGCTTCAAAACCATAAATTTCGGCTGTACCACCATTTTGTATGGCTTGAATAGTACTCAATTCACCTTGGTAAATTATTTCAGTTTGACCATTTATACTAAAATCTCTTCTAACTAAGGCATCTTCCAAAAATGTCATATAACCGGTAACATCTACCCTTACTACATTGTCAAAATTTAATGTTGCTCCTAATTCACCATTATAAGCAAACTCAGGTTTTAAGTCTGGATTAGGCACTACAACAGATCCTGGTTCACTATCAAATATTTTACCTACATCATCGATGTTTGGTGCCCTAAAAGCAGTTGAAAAATTAACCCTCCAATTTAAAATATCACTCGCTTGCCAATTTATTCCTGCGCTTCCTGTTAAAGCTCCTGTGTTTATATCTGCTTCGATAAAAGGGAAGTCAAAAAAAGGAGTATCAAAATTGGCATATAATAATACATGATTATAACGAACTCCTGCTTGAAAAGATAAATTATCAGATAACTTAGATTGTAAACTAACGTAAGCTGCCATCGACTGCCAAGTTGAGCCATCTGGATAACGAGAAGCAGTTGCAGTGACATTCCCATTATTAATATTGGTTTGTTTTCCCTTTGAGTTTACTTTATTATAAACATACTCTAATCCGTAAAACAATTTGCTTTTACCAAACTTTTTAATAAAATCTAATGCAGAAGTATATGCATTTACTTTCTCGTTAGTTTCGTACAATAGATCATCTCCAAAACTTCTATCTTTTCTTCCTTCTTTAAAGTTTTGGTAGGATAAGGTCAAAATACTTTTATCGTAAAAAGAGGTTCCTTTGTTAGTGATTCTAAGGTTTCCATTCATCCATTTTTGCGGACTATAATCCCAAACTGCACTTCTTAATTGTCCGTTTTTCTCTCTAATTAAACGATCATATCTGGGATAATCGCTTGTACTTGTATAAAATAAGCCCAAATTAAAATCCCAATTATCAGATGGCATAAACCTTATTTTTTGCATTGCATTAATCTGATCATAACCTGTTGGAACTTGTAATCTTGGATCATCGTTAGTGACAAAAACATCTTCTCCGTTAATGGTCTCAACATATTCAGGTCTTAGATAATCGTCAGGACCATATTTTCCCATTCTTAAATCATCGAAATCAGTATAAGAAACGCTAGTTAAAAATGCCCATTCTTTTAAACCTATATTAAAGTCTATATGTCCAGTTTTTTCTTCACTTGCAGTTGCATACCTTGCAATTGCATTTCCTGATAGAGAAATCCCTTCTTTAAAAGAGAATTTCGCATTCTTGGTATAGAAATTCATAACTCCCCCCATGGCATCGCTTCCGTAAACAACAGAGCCTGGGCCTAATATAACTTCTGTACGATCTACTGTAAAAGGATCAATTGATATCACACTTTGAACATTTCCACCTCTAAATATAGCTGTATTAAAACGAATACCATCAACAGCAATTAACAATCTATTTGTTGAAAAACCACGAATAATAGGACTTCCTCCTCCTAATTGGCTTTTTTGAATATAAACATTACCACTACTTTCTAATAAATCTGCTGAAGTTTGAGGATTTGAAAACATAATATCCTCGCTAGTTATACTTGTAATTTTTTGGGGTATTTCACCTTTTTTCTGTTCAAATTTTGAAACTGATAAAATTACTTCTTCTAGAGCACTAGAGTCAGCACCTAGCATTACTTTATTTTTAGCAGCGATTATTTCCTCTTTAGTTAACACTAAATTGATATGTGAGATATGTTGAAAACTAATTTTTTCAATTTCAGAAAAGTTTGAAATATCAATATTCCCATCAAAATCGGTAACTCCTGTTATCGATTTATCATTATTAAAAACAGCAACACCAGAGATTGGTTTTTGAGACTCTTCGTCAAATACTTTAATGCTTTGAGCAAAATTTGAAGAAATGGATAAAATAAAAAAGAATATAATTGATGATAACTTAATGCTCATTCGAATATTTGATTTAAGACTAAAAGTGACTTCGGCTTTTTAAATCCGTGCAAATGTAATTGATAATAGTGCACCATTAAAGTCAACAGGTCTAAACGTTGTTTTTTTGTTAGTTTTATTCCGTTTATTTTATCAAAATCCATGCCGAAAAACATCTTTAAGTTATCTATTACAGTGCCTGTTTCAATATATTTTCCTGTATTTATATCTTGAAAATTTCCTTCTAATAAATTAAAATATGGTTTTGCTATGGTAGAGGTATCTGGATAGAAACCTAAATGTAAACTTAATTTCAATAAAAATGAAATATGAAAATTTGCTATATCCTTAGAATTATCAAGCCAACGTAATGAGTTTTCTATAAAGTGAAAGAGGATTTTATCTTCAGCTTCTTCGTTTATAGTATTACTTAAAATTTCAGCTAAAAAAATCACCAAACTGCTCTTCACAATATTAGTATGTAAAGATTGATAGGGATAAAACATTTTAGCTTCATTAATCCGCTCTAAAGTACCTTTGTTTTTATGAGATGCCTCTATTTCTATCAATGATAATAATTGAAAATAAGAAGGTCTTAATTTTCCCTTTTTAGACTTTAAGACATTCCGTAACAAATAACTTTTTAAGCCTGAAGATTCGGTAAAGCACTTAACAATTAGGTCAGACTCTCCATATTTTAAGGAAGAAAAAACAATGGCTTTTGTAGTTATGACCATTATCTAATAATCATAATTTTTGCCACTTTAGTTAGCAGATTATCATCTGATGTTATTAAAACTAAATAAACACCGGAAGCTACTTTGTATTTCCCAAAAGCGGTAGTGTCCCATTCTACACTGCCTCCTTGTGAGGTCGTTTCGAAGACAAGGTTACCAGTGATGTCTGTTATTTTTACATTTGCCTTTGCAGTAAGTCCATCAATAGTAACATTACCAAAATAATTAGGTCGCACTGGGTTTGGATATGCATAAACACTTTCTAAATCTTCTCCTGGAGCAGTAGAGGTTCCGTCATAAGCTACTAAACCATCTTTAGTTGCAAAATATACAGTTCCATCCGCATCATCTATAGAGATATCTAGCACGGTATCTGATGGTAAAGGAGAATTAGCTGACGTAAATCTTAACAAAGTTTCTTGCCCGTTAGAGGATAAATAAAACACTCCTGAAGTTGCTGTAGATACCCATTTGTTATTAGATCCATCTACTTCAATATCTGTAATTGATTGAAGAAATAAGAGCTCTTGGGGCACTCCATCATCTAAAATAATAATGGGTTGACTATCTATATCTGCTCCACTTTCAAAAAAATTTCTCGCACTATATAAAACACGAAGTCCTTTTCTTGTTCCGATCCATAATCTATTTTGATTATCAAATGCCAATGCTTTTATATCTGTAGATGGTAAATTACCATTTCCTAAAGCTTCTCCAATTTTATTAAATTCATTAGTAGTCGGGTTATAACCAACTAAACCACTTGATACAGCACCAAAAAAAACATAACCCTCTCTGCTAACAACTAACTTTCCTAAGGCTAGTTCGTCTTCTGCATTAATTATATTTGAAATATCAATTGTTTGAAATTGTCCTTCTGGAGTTAATTTAATTAAGCCTTTATCAATTCTAGATTGTACAAACCAAAAGTTATCTTGTTTATCAAAATCAGAACCATATAATCTAATTCCTAAAGCTTCATCTCCACCTGGAATTTCTAAAGGGCTATTAGTTTCATTGTATAAAATAGTAGGATCTTGGTTTTTAATTTTAAGTAACCCTTTTTGATATGAACTCATATAGGTTTCATTAGGATTATTTGGGTTACTCTTAATAAAAACTAAATCATTTACATCTTCTACGTCTAATAAATCTGTTAAACTGTCATATTTAATATTAGTCCAACTTTCGTTTCGATAATTACTAATTCCTTTTCGAGTTAAGGGATATGGATTAAATGTTAAATCTACATCACCAAAAGCAACCCATAACTTTCCAGGTGAAGCTTCAATTGTAAAAGGTTGATTATAAAGAGGCCCCTCTGGTAAAACTTGAAGAGCTCGATTTACGTTAAAAGGAACTATTAGCATTCCTAAATCCGCAGTGCCTAAATAAAAAGAATTATTAAATGCATACCCTGCTTGTAATAAATAATCATATTCAAATAAAGAAGTTATTTCATTTATCAAGACATAACCCTCTGAAAAAGAGTGGATAGAGCTGTTAGTGGTTATTGTTAAAACTCCTGAAAAAGCTCTAAAATCAACTACAGGAGACAGAAAAGTATCTATTTGTAAAAACCCAACATCCAAATCAAATTTTAAAATAATATTGCTGTTATTAACCGCGTACAATTCTACTCCTAAAGATTGAATTCCTTTATACCCTCCTCCAATTACTGTTGCCCATTGTTGATAATCTATAATATTCTCATCAGCCACCAAAGCACTTTTAATTCCATTTTCAGAGCTTGATGCATAAATTAAGTCTCCTTGTACTGTAGTTTGAGTAATATTAATTTGACTTCCTAAATCTCCAATAAAATAGGTGTCTCCAAACTCTAATGTTTCTAAATTGTATACAGATATGCCAAATCCTGTAGAGATATATAACCTCCCATTATATTCATTAAAATGATTTATAGTTTTCATATTTGGCGGAATGGTAGTTTTGTCTAAAATATCCACTACTTTTAATACATTATCCTCACCATCAATTACAATTTCTATTAACCCATTTTCGTAACCAATAACATACAGTCCATTATTTTCACTGTAATAAGCAGTAGAAATTGGATTACCAGATAATCCGTTTATCGTAGATATACTGCTGATTTCTTCTGTAGATAGATCGTAAGTGAAGATTGCATTTTCAGCGGCAGCATAAATTTTATCATTTCCTTGGGAAATGCTTTTAATGGATACATAAGAGAAATAACCAGTCCAACTATTTTCAAAATTCTGGGCTTGTAAAAAAAAGATCTGTAAGATTAATATGACTCTTACTAATTGCTTCATAATAAATTATTTCTATAAGTATAACAGGCTAAAATACTATTTATTTTGATTTATAAGTAAAAAGAAAAAGGTTGTCTTAAACGGAGAATCCGAAACTGCTTCGTGTCGTTGTGGTTTCGCTGCGAAAGTAGCTTCTAAAATTAGAATGGGTACTCATTGGCAAGCTAAAGATGTCTATGCATTCGGAAAGCTCTGTATGACTTTCGGGGTGTAAACATATCACAACCATTTGAGCAATTTTTAAAACATACTGACCAAAAAAAGAACTACTAAATGTAAATTTTAATTGAACTTTACAATGTAATTTTTTTTAAAAACCTTAAAGCCGTGAAAGAAATAATACTGACCTACCAAACTCTACAAAGCTTTTACCAATCTTTTTTCTCCTTATCTATTACTATTATTGAATCTTACCATACTTCTATTCTTTTCTCTCTAAATTATTATAAAAAATATATACATACTATACTATACTCACACCTGACCACTAAGGCGAAGCCCTACCGTCATAAAATCTGTCATTTATTGTATATAATAAAGTAGTTTAATTATACTATCTGTAGCTTGTTACTTATATAGTCAGCAATTACGAGGGAAGTGTAAAAAGAAAAAGGTTATCTTTAAAAGACAACCTTTTTCTTTTTATTCAAATATTAATTAAACAACGCCTTGTGCCATCATTGCATCTGCTAACTTAACAAAACCTGCAATATTAGCTCCTTTCACGTAATCAATATATCCTGATTCGTCTTTTCCATAGGTTACACAAGCATCATGAATATCATTCATAATAGTATGTAATTTATCGTCTACTTCTTTTGCTGTCCAACTTAGACGAAGTGAATTTTGAGACATTTCTAATCCTGAGGTAGCTACACCTCCCGCATTAGATGCTTTCCCTGGAGAAAACAATAATTTATTTGCTGTAAAAAGTTCAATTGCTTCTGAGGTACAAGGCATATTTGCACCTTCTCCCACACAAAAACATCCGTTGTCTATAAGTACTTGAGCTTCTTTTTTATTAACTTCATTTTGAGTTGCGCAAGGTAAAGCAATATCACATTTAATATTCCAGGGACGCTCATCAGCTACATATTTAGCAGAAGGATATTTTGAAACATATTCACTTATACGAGCACGTTTTACATTTTTAAGCTCCATTACAAAAGCTAGTTTTTCAGTATTAATTCCGTCTGCATCATAAATGTATCCTCCGGAATCCGATAATGTTAAGACAGTACCTCCAAATTCAATCACTTTTTCTGCAGCATATTGAGCTACATTTCCTGAACCAGAAATAGTAACAGTTTTTCCTTCAAAAGAATCACCTCTTGTTGCTAACATATTTTTAGCAAAATACACATTACCATATCCAGTAGCTTCAGGACGGATTAATGAACCACCATAAGAAAGACCTTTGCCAGTTAGAACACCAGTAAACTCATTTCTTAGACGTTTATATTGTCCGAATAAGAAACCTATTTCTCTTCCTCCTACACCAATATCTCCAGCGGGAACATCGGTATTTGGTCCTATATGTCTTGATAATTCTGTCATAAAACTTTGACAAAAACGCATCACTTCAGCATCTGTTTTTCCTTTGGGATTAAAGTCAGATCCTCCTTTACCTCCTCCCATAGGAAGTGTAGTTAAGCTATTTTTAAATACTTGTTCAAAACCTAAAAACTTTAAGATGCTAAGATTTACAGATGGATGAAAACGCAAACCACCTTTATAAGGTCCTATTGCAGAATTAAACTCTACTCTATATCCACGATTTACTTGAATTTCACCACGGTCATCAGTCCAAGAAACTCTAAACATAATAGTGCGTTCTGGCTCAGCCATTCGTTCTAATAACTTTTTACCTTGATACTCTTTGTTTTCCTCTATAAAGGGTATTATAACTTCAGCTACTTCAGTAATTGCCTGCATAAATTCAGGCTCGTTAGGATTCATTTTTTCAACTTTTGAAACGAATTCTTTTATGCTATCTTTCATAAAACGTTGTATATTAATAAAGTTAAGATTAAATGTTTTGCAAATATAAGAGTTATCTAAAAATTGAATGTTGTTTTTTAATAAATAAACGGGAAATTGCTATTAAACCTCTAGGTTATGGTAGTTTTTATTTACTTATTGAATAAAACCAATTGGAATTTTTATAGCTAACATCAGGATTATCTGAAATCGAAATAAAAAACACAACAGCAAAAAAAAAGGCTATAATAATCTTTAGAGTGTTTTTTTCATTGCTAAAATATATCCAAAATGGATTCCTTCATGGAAGTTATTAAACGCTAAAGCTTCATCAATACTAGTTAGAATTGATTTAGTAGAAACTGTGTATTCAGTATATTTTTTAAATAAGCCTTTTTGATAATCTTCTTTTGTTTGTTCAAGTGTTGAAAAGAGTTGATATTTTAATAATTCGATATCTTCAATCGTTGCTTTACCTTCCGATTTTGTTCCTTTTTTATATGTTTCAATCTCATTTTCAGTGACTAAAACAGGTAGTTCAGAGAATCTGTAGATTATTAATTGTTGTGTAATCACAACGTGTTTTATATTCCAAAAAATGGTATTATTAAATCCTTTAGGTTTTACGTTGAGCTGATCTAAAGTTAAGGTTTCTAAAATTTTATAAAATATTGTTCTTGTTTTTAAAGCAATATCAAAAGTAAAATCCATGGTGTTTTATTTTAAGGTAAAAATAAACAATTCTAAATACTTTTTTAGGTTACTTTGTAGTATCTATTTTTTGATAAATATTCTGATGGTAATAAAATAACAAATGAAAAAAATATACTACCTCTCAACTTGTGATACCAACAAACGAATTTTAAAAGAGTTAAACCTTCCTAAAGTCTTTATTAAACAAGATTTAAAAACAAATCCAGTTTCTGAAAAAGAATTAGAAGAACTGTATCAATTTTCTAAAAGTTACGAAGCATTAATTAATAAGCGAGCAAGATTGTATAACGAGCGTAATTTAAAAGACAAAGTAACAAAAGAAGATGATTATAAGAAGTTATTATTAGAACATTATACTTTTTTAAAGCGTCCTGTTTTAATAAATGAACAGAAAATATTTATTGGAAATAATAAGGACGTAGTTGCAGCTGCAAAACAATCATTATTTTAATAATTATAATTATTTTTAACCTGAATTAGAGTTAACTATTTAATGAATCGAAAGAGCTTAGCTATTCTCGCAGCAATAGCTGCTAATTCCATTTATGGCATTAATTTTACGATTGGCAAAAATTTAATGCCAGAAGTAATTGAGCCTTTTGGGTTTAGCTTTTTCCGAATTAGTGGTGCTGCAGTTCTTTTTCTGCTGTTGAGTTTATTTTTTCCTTCAGAAAAAATAGATAGAAGCGATATACTTCGTTTTATTGCTTGTGGCCTATTCGGAATGTCCATAAATATGACGATGCTTTTTAAAGGATTAAGCTTGTCAACACCTATTAATGGTTCAATTATAATTACTTTAACCCCTGTTATTATCTTAATAATGTCGGCTGTATTTTTAAAAGAAAAAAACACTTGGCATAAATATATTGGAATTAGTTCGGGGCTTATTGGAGCTTTATTATTAATATTTTTCGGCATTAAAACACAGAACAATGCAGCTAATATTCCATTAGGGAATATTTTATTTTTAGGGGGTGCTTTTGCTTATTCTACCTATTTTATTATAGCTAAACCACTCGTTAAAAAATACAAACCTATTACATTAATGAAATGGTTTTTTTTAATTGCATCTATTATTAGTTTTCCTATTGGAATCAGTGAATTTACTGCAGTTGAATGGTCTCAACTATTTATTAGTTCAGACTTTAAATTAGCCTTCGTCGTAATAGGAGCAACCTTTTTTACATTTCTTTTAAATATTTATGCTTTAAAACAAATGCAACCCTCAACCATAGGGGTCTTTATTTATTTACAACCTATTGTCGGAGTTTTATTTGCAATTATTGTAGATTCATATTCGCTGAGTCCGATTCAAATTGGTGCAGCAACATTAATATTTGTAGGGGTATTTCTATCCACTAGAAAGCCGAAAAATTCATAGTTATAGATCTTCTGGAAATTGCTTGTGTTTTCTAGTATCCTCCTTGGTTAGAACTTTAAAATCATTTGTTTTATCTAAACTATTTAATGCAGAAAAAAGGAGTTCAGGTACATCGCGTAACTTTCGAGTTTGAAGATCAATCCACCCCCCCATCATATTGCATCGAGCCATGTTTACACCTTCTGCATTATAGAAATTATGTTGAAATTCAAAATACATACCTCCTTCAGAAATTCCTTTTAATTGTAAAGAAACACGAACGGGTTTACCAGGAAAGATCTCTTTAAAATAAAACATATGTTCATAAAAAACTACTGGGCCAATGTGATTTTTAACCATATTTCCTTGTCCAAAACCTTTCTCCATCATAAAGCTAAGGCGGGTATGGCTCATAAAATTTATATAACTACTATTTGCTAAGTGACGATTAGCATCAAGATCGTTCCAACGAACTTCGAATTCTTTTAAATACATTTTTTAATTTTTTTCAAAAATAAAATACTTTTTGAAGTATCTATGATAACTTGTTGACCATTTTGAATTTTTATACTAGCATTAAAAAAAATAGCTGCAAAATTTTTCAGTTATATCTTTAAAATTGAGTTAGAAATCGAAAATATTTGTTAATTTTAGACGTAATTTCATGAAAATGCACAACAGTTTATAGTAATTTATTACTTTGCGAAAAAAATGCCACTTATAAAAAGTGATTACCAACCTTCCTTTATTTTTAGAAATGGGCATTTTTCTACGATATATTCTGCAAAATTGAGAATTTCTCCTAGCCTAATTCAGGAAAGAGAACGCGTTACACTGCCTGATAATGATTTTATTGATATAGATTGGTCTTATGCTAAAAAGCCTATAAATAAAGTAGCTATTTTACTTCACGGATTAGAGGGGAATGCCCAAAGAATTTACATAAAAGGAGCTGCTAAGGCTTTACTGGAAGATCATTGGGATATTGCCGCTATGAATTTTAGAGGTTGTAGCGGTGAGGATAATACAAAATATCAATCCTATCATTCTGGAAAAACAGATGATTTAGAATCGATTATTAATCATATCCTAGAGAAAGATTACTATCAAGAAATCGTTTTAGTAGGATTTAGTTTAGGAGGAAATTTGCTTTTAAAATATTTAGGAGAACGAGAAAATATACCAAAGGAAATAAAAAAAGGAGTTGCGATTTCAGTACCTACAAGTTTAAGAGGTTCTTTAGAGAGCTTAAATAAACCGGAAAATTGGCCTTATAGAACTGTTTTTTTAATAAGCTTGCGAAATAAATACCAACTAAAAATGAAGCAATATCCCGATAAAATGCTTGCTTCAGATTTAAAAAACATGAAAACCTTACAAGACTTTGACGATGTTTACACTTCCAAGGCACACGGTTTTAAGGATGCCTGTGATTATTATAAAAAAAACAGTTGCAATCAATTTTTACATAACATTAAAGCTCCTGTGTTGCTTTTAAACGCAAAAAACGATAGTTTTTTAAGCCCCGATTGTTTTCCTTTTGATATTGCAAAAAGTTCAAAATATGTTTTTCTAGAAACTCCATTACACGGTGGGCATGTTGGTTTTCATGAATCTAACGAAACTTATTATAGTGAGAAAAGAACAGTTTCCTTTTTAAAAGACCTAAAATAATAGATTGGATTTTAGCAGCTTCAACTATGTGCTTTATTTATAAAAAAAAGCATTAAAAAAGATTCAAAGTAGTCTAAGCCTTTACACTCCCGCACTAATTTAGTACCTTTGCTTCTTATAAAAAATAGTTTATGATTCAGTCAATGACCGGGTATGGCAAATCGGTGATCCAGTTACCTACCAAAAATATTACCGTCGAAATAAAATCGTTAAATAGTAAAAGTATCGATTTAAACGCTAGAGTTCCATCATCCTATAGAGAAAAGGAATTAGATATTCGTAAAAGCATTTCAAAATCGTTAGTTCGAGGGAAAATAGATTTCAATCTTTATGTTGAAAACACTGGAGAAAAAACAAATGCGAAAGTGAATGAAGTAGTAGTAAGACAATATATGAATCAACTTAAAAATGTTATTTCTGTTGACGATGTAGAGCTTTTAAAAATGGCTATAAGAATGCCGGATGCTATGAAAACCGAACGAGAGGAAATTGATGCAGATGAATTTAAAACTATTTTAGAAGCAGTTAAAAAAGCATTAATAGCTATTAATATCTATAGGTCTGATGAAGGAAAAGTTCTTGAAGAAGATTTTAAAATGCGAATTAATAGTATTTCGGATTTATTAATAAAAGTAACTGATATTGATTCGGATAGAATTGAAATTGTTAAAGATCGCCTCCGAAAATCAGTAGGTAATTTAAAAGAAGCTATTGATGAGAATCGCTTTGAACAAGAGTTGATTTATTATTTAGAAAAGTACGATATTACTGAAGAGAAAGTGCGTTTAAAAAATCACTTAAACTACTTTAATGAAGCCTTAAATTCTTTTGATTCCAACGGAAAAAAAATAGGTTTTATTTGTCAAGAAATAGGTAGAGAAATCAATACAATTGGATCAAAATCAAATCACGCTGTCATGCAACAATTGGTAGTACAAATGAAGGATGAATTAGAAAAAATAAAAGAACAAGCTTTAAACGTTTTATAATGAAAGGAGG
>CAJXVL010000009.1 GCA_913061205.1 uncultured Flavobacteriaceae bacterium
ACCGAGATCGACACGTAAGGAGTCGTCGGCAGCGTCAGATGTGTATAAGAGACAGCTACTAATTCGATCATTGCCATATCAGCATTATCTCCTAAACGATTACCTAATTTAATAATACGGGTATAACCTCCTGGACGATCACCAACTTTTACAGAAACATCTTTAAAAAGTTCAGTTACTGCTTCTTTTTGACGAAGTCTTGCCATAACAATACGACGACTATGTGTCGTATCAAGTTTAGACTTAGTTATTATAGGCTCTACAAATTGTTTTAATGCTTTTGCTTTAGCCACTGTAGTATTTATTCTTTTATGCTCAATTAAGGAACATGCCATATTAGCCAACATTGACTTTCTATGTGCTGTTTTTCTACCTAAATGATTTACTTTTTTTCCGTGTCTCATGACATTTTGTTTTAATCATCATCTTGCATCTACTCATTTAGAGGAGCAAAATATGATGTATTAATCTTTATCTAATTTATACTTTGAAAGGTCCATTCCGAAATTTAATCCTTTTACATCAACTAGTTCTTCTAGTTCTGTAAGCGATTTTTTTCCAAAATTTCTAAATTTCATCAAATCATTTTTGTTAAAAGAAACTAAATCTCCAAGAGTATCTACTTCAGCAGCTTTTAAACAATTCAAAGCTCTTACTGAAAGATCCATATCTATCAATTTAGTTTTTAACAACTGTCTCATGTGAAGTGATTCTTCATCATAAGTTTCAGTTTGTGCAATTTCATCAGCTTCTAAGGTAATTCTTTCATCACTGAATAACATAAAGTGGTGAATTAATGTTTTAGCGGCTTCAGTTAAAGCATCTTTAGGATTAATTGATCCATCAGTAACGATTTCGAAAACTAATTTTTCGTAATCTGTCTTTTGTTCTACACGAAAATTTTCAATGCTATACTTAACATTTTTAATTGGCGTGTAAATTGAATCAATAAAGATAGTTCCAAAAGGAACTCCTGCTTTTTTATTTTCTTCAGCTGGAACATATCCCCTACCTTTTTCGATAGTGATTTCCATATTGAAATTAACTTTAGGATCCATATTACAAATAACCATATCTGGATTCAATACTTGAAAACCAGAGATGTGTTTTTGAAAATCTCCTGCAGTTAATTGTTCTGCACCTGAAATAGAAATAGTAACTGTTTCGTTGTCTACTTCGTCAATTTGTCTTTTAAAACATACTTGTTTTAAGTTCAAGATTATCTCTGTAACATCCTCAACAACTCCTGCAATAGTAGAAAACTCATGATCTACTCCTTCAATTCTAATTGAAGTAATTGCAAAACCTTCTAACGATGAAAGTAGTACTCTCCTTAAAGCGTTACCAACTGTTAGTCCATAACCAGGCTCTAAAGGACGGAATTCGAATTTACCTTCGAAATCTGTCGAGTCGATCATAATAACTTTATCGGGCTTTTGAAAACTAAATACTGCCATAATGTAACTGTGTGTTTTAATTATTTTGAATATAATTCAACAATAAACTGTTCGTTTATGTTTTCTGGTATTTGAATACGCTCAGGTTTAGAAACAAAAGTTCCTCTTTTTATTGCATTGTCCCAAGTAATCCATTCGTAAACGTGACTTGCATTAGCCAATGAAGTTTCAATTGCTTCTAGTGATTTAGATTTCTCTCTTACACCTACAGTATCACCAGGTTTTAGTTGATAAGAAGCAATATTTACTTTTTCTCCGTTTACTAATATGTGACGGTGAGAAACTAATTGTCTTGCAGCGCTTCTACTAGGAGCGATTCCCATACGGAATACTACATTATCTAGACGCGATTCACATAATTGCAATAGTATTTGTCCAGTAATTCCTTTTGAAGCAGTTGCTCTTTTAAACATATTCCTAAATTGACGCTCTAAAATACCATAGGTATATTTAGCTTTTTGCTTTTCAGCTAATTGGATTGCGTATTCAGATTTTTTTCCTCTACGACGGTTATTACCGTGTTGCCCAGGAGGGTAATTTCTTTTTTCGAAGTTTTTATCATCTCCGAAAATAGCTTCACCAAACTTACGGGCTATTTTAGTTTTTGGACCAGTATATCTTGCCATTTCTATTTTTTTTTGAAGGGATTTTCAAATTAAGGTCTTATACTTATCCTTTGATAATCTTAATCCTTCAGTTTATACTTATTAATAATTTTTTATAAAAAGTTTCTGAGTATTTTCAGAATTAAACTCTTCTTCGTTTTGGAGGTCTACATCCATTATGTGGCATTGGAGTAACATCGATAATTTCAGTTACTTCAATTCCTGCGTTATGTATCGATCTAATAGCAGATTCTCTACCATTACCTGGACCTTTTACATATACTTTTACTTTACGTAAACCTTCTGCATGTGCAATTGCTGCACAATCTTCCGCTGCTAATTGAGCTGCATATGGAGTGTTCTTTTTAGAACCTCTAAAACCCATTTTTCCAGCTGATGACCAAGAGATTACATCTCCTTTTTTGTTTGTCAACGAAATTATAATGTTATTAAATGAAGCAGTAACGTGAGCTTGACCCACTGCCTCTACATTAACTTTACGTTTTTTCGTACTAGTTTTTGCCTTTGCCATATCTCTAGTGTTTATTTAGTTGCTTTTTTCTTGTTAGCAACAGTTTTACGTTTTCCTTTTCTAGTTCTTGAGTTATTCTTAGTACGTTGTCCTCTTAAAGGAAGACCTGTTCTATGACGAATACCTCTATAACATCCAATATCCATTAATCGCTTAATGTTTAATTGAATTTCACTACGTAATTCACCTTCGATGGTAATTGCTCCAACAGTATCACGAATTTTTCCGATCTCTTCATCAGTCCATTCATTTACTTTTTTGTTTTCGTCTACACCAGCATTTTTTAGTATTTCTTTAGCACGGCTATCACCAATACCAAAAATATACGTTAACGCGATTACACCCCTTTTTTGTTTTGGGATATCTACACCTGCGATTCTTGCCATAACTTATCCTTGTCTTTGTTTGAACCTAGGGTTCTTTTTGTTAATAACATATAATCTGCCTTTTCTGCGAACTATTTTGCATTCGGCACTTCTCTTTTTAATAGATGCTCTTACTTTCATAATAACTTAATATCTATAAGTGATTCGAGCCTTTGATAAATCATAAGGACTCATTTCTAGTTTAACTTTATCTCCTGGTAATAATTTTATATAGTGCATACGCATTTTACCAGATATATGCGCTGTAACGATATGTGCATTTTCTAACTCTACGCGAAACATTGCATTTGACAATGCTTCCGTAATTGTTCCGTCTTGTTCTATAGCGGGTTGCTTTGCCATTATGCTACTGCTTTTCTGTTTTTTCCTGTTTTCATTAAACCGTCATAATGACGATTTAATAAATATGAATTGATTTGTTGCATGGTATCAATAGCAACACCCACCATAATTAATAGTGAGGTTCCTCCATAAAATAATGCCCAACCTTGTTGGATACCAAATACTTTAACAGCGATTGCAGGGAATATTGCAATTCCAGCTAAAAATATAGATCCAGGCAATGTTATTTGTGACATAATATTGTCCAACAAATCTGCGGTATCCGTACCAGGTTTTATTCCAGGAATAAATCCTCCACTTCGCTTTAAATCGTCAGCCATTTTGTTTGTTGGAACCGTAATAGCAGTATAGAAATAAGTAAAAATAATTATCAATACCGCAAACAATACATTGTACCAAAGTCCAAACATATCACTAAAATTCACTTGCATCCATTGTCCGACGTTTGAGTCTTTCATAAACGATGCTCCTCCAATTAGTCCAGGTACAAACATAATTGCTTGTGCAAAGATAATAGGCATTACCCCAGAGGCATTTAATTTTAAAGGAATAAATTGTCTTGCTCCAAAAATATTTTTTTCGTAGCTACCGCTTGCAGTTCTCCTTGCGTATTGTACAGGTATTTTACGAACAGCCATTACTAACATGATAGAAGCTAATATAATAACAAACCATATTACTAACTCAATAAGTATCATAATCATACCACCATTAGATTCCATTACTCTAGAAGCAAATTCTTGAGCAAAAGATTGTGGTAATCTAGCGATAATTCCTACCATAATTAAAATAGAGATACCGTTTCCAATACCTTTATCTGTAATTTTCTCTCCTAACCACATTGCAAATACACAACCAGTAACAAGTATAATTGTAGACGAAACATAGAACATAGTTGTTTGTCCTATTATAAATGCTTCAACAGGTACCCCTAAGGCTGGTAAACCAATTAAGTAAGTAGGTGCTTGAAGCAAACAAATACCGATGGTTAACCATCTAGTAATTTGATTGATCTTTTTTCTACCACTTTCGCCTTCTTTTTGTAATTTCTGTAAATAAGGAATTGCTATTTGCATTAATTGGACAACAATCGACGCAGAGATATAAGGCATAATACCCAATGCAAAAACTGAAGCATTGGAAAAAGCTCCACCTGTAAAGGCATTTAAGAGACCAAAAATACCTTGACCATCTCCACCAACAACTGCTGTTAATTTAGAGGCATCAATTCCTGGCAACACAACTTGTGCTCCAAAACGATACACTAACAAAAGTCCTAGTGTAAGAAGTATACGGTTACGTAGTTCTTCTATTTTCCAAACATTTTTTAAGGTTTCAATAAATTTCATCCTTATAATAAATTAAAATGTTATTACTTCACCTCCAGCTTTTTCAATTGCTGCTTTAGCAGAAGCTGAAAATTTATTTGCTGTAACTGTCAATTTTGACTTTAACTCTCCTCTTCCTAATATCTTAAGTAATTCGTTTTTTCCAACTAAACCTAAATCTACAAAAGTATCAAAATCAATAGTACCTTTTATTTTTTTATCATCAACAAGCTCTTGAAGTTTATCAAGATTTACTGCTTGGTATTCTTTTCGGTTTATATTCGTAAAACCAAATTTAGGAACACGACGTTGTAATGGCATTTGCCCACCTTCAAATCCTAATTTTTTAGAATATCCAGAACGAGACTTCGCACCATTATGACCACGTGTCGCAGTTCCTCCTTTTCCTGAACCTTGTCCGCGACCTACTCGCTTGCCTTGATTTTTTACCGAACCTGCTGCCGGTTGTAAGTTACTTAAATTCATAATTTCTTATTTCTTAATTAGCTTCTACTGAAACTAAATGATTAACTTTTCTTATCATACCTAAAATACTTAACGTATCTTCATGTTCAACAGTCTGACCCATTTTATGAAGACCTAAAGATTCAAGTACTCTTTTTTGGTTTTGAGTACGATTAATCGCACTACGAACCTTGGTTACTTTGATTTTTGCCATCTTGCTTAATGTTTATCCTTTAAATAATTTCTCTAAAGAAATTCCTCTTTGTTTTGCAATAGTTTGAGCGCTTCTCATTTGTAAAAGAGCATCAAAAGTTGCTTTTACTACATTATGTGGATTCGAAGATCCTTGAGACTTCGAAAGTACATCATGTACACCAACAGCCTCTAATACAGCACGAACAGCTCCACCAGCAATAACTCCTGTACCAGCAGAAGCCGGTAATAAGTTAACTCTAGCTCCGCCGTATTTACCTTTTTGTTCATGAGGTAATGTAGCCTTATTTAAAGGTATGCGAACTAAGTTTTTCTTAGCATCTTCAATTGCTTTGGCAATTGCACTTGCAACATCTTTCGATTTACCAAGTCCTTGACCTACGACTCCGTTTTCATCACCTACTACAACAATAGCTGAAAATCCAAAGGTTCTACCTCCTTTTGTTACTTTAGTTACACGTTGAACCCCTACTAAACGGTCTTTTAAATCTAGACCTCCTGGTTTAACTAACTCTACGTTTTTATAATCTTGATACATATTTCTTAGAATTTTAGTCCGCCTTCGCGAGCTCCTTCAGCTAATGATTTAACTCTTCCATGGTAAAGGTAACCGCCTCTATCGAAAGTAATACTTTCAAATCCAGCTTTAATTGCTTTATCAGCAATTACTTTACCTACTAATTTAGCAGCATCTACTTTGTTTGCTTTAGATGCGTCTATATCCTTATCTCTTGAAGATGCAGCAGTAATAGTTACTCCATTTACATCGTCAATAAGTTGAGCATATATTTCTTTATTACTTCTGAAAACTGCCAAACGAGGACGTTGTGTTGTTCCAGAAACTGTTTTTCTGATTCTAAAACGTAAACGTTCTCTTCTATCTGTTTTTGATAATGCCATAACTTTATTTGTTATGCAGATTTACCTGCTTTTCTTCTTATTATTTCTCCTACAAATCTAATTCCTTTTCCTTTGTATGGTTCTGGTTTACGCATAGAACGAATCTTAGCGGCAACTTGACCAACCAATTGTTTGTCGTGAGAAGTTAATTTTATTTTTGGATTTTTTCCTTTATCAGAAATCGTTTCAACTTTAACTTCTGGGGCTATACTAATCACAATGTTGTGAGAAAACCCAAGAGCTAAATCTAATTTCTGACCTTGATTAGAAGCACGGTAACCCACACCAACTAATTCTAGTTCTTTTGTCCATCCTTTGCTTACACCTTCAATCATATTATTGATTAAAGATCTGTATAAACCATGTTTAGACCTATCTTCTTTTGATTCTGATGTACGCTCTACAATAACGTTCCCTTCATCAATTTTCACTGTAACTCCTGAAAATTCTTGTGTTAATTCACCTAATTTTCCTTTTACAGTAACTACATTATCGTTAATATCGACTGTAATTCCTTCTGGGATTGCTACCGGGCTTTTACCTATTCTTGACATTTCTTTTTGTCTTTATTTTAGTATACGTAACATAATACTTCACCACCTACATTCTGAGCTTGAGCTTGCCTTCCTGTCATTACTCCGTGAGAAGTAGAAACTATTGCAATTCCCAATCCGTTTAGAATTCTTGGTAGTTCTGAAGAACTAGAATACTTACGTAAACCTGGTTTACTAATTCGTTGTATTTTCTTAATTACAGGATCTTTAGTAAGTTTATCATATTTTAAAGCGATTTTAATAGTTCCCTGAGGCCCTTTATCGTCTTCAAACTTATAACTTAAAACAAATCCTTGATCAAATAAGATCTTTGTAATTTCTTTCTTAACATTTGATGCAGGGACATCTACTACTCTATGCCCAGCGTTTACTGCATTTCTAACTCTTGTTAGATAATCTGCTATTGGATCTATATTCATATTTTAATTTTGCGGATGTGGTTTTTACTTAGCATTTCCAAAGTAAACCTACAACCAATTAATAGTATATTACCAAGATGCTTTTCTAACACCTGGGATTAAACCTTGATTGGCCATTTCACGAAATGTTACACGTGAAACACCAAACGTTCTCATATATCCTTTTGGTCTACCGGTTAGTTTACAACGATTGTGCAAACGAACAGGTGAAGCGTCTTTTGGTAATTTTTGTAATGCTTGATAATCTCCAGCATCTTTTAAAGCCTTACGTTTAGTTGCATACTTTGCTACCAATTTACGTCTCTTAACCTCACGGGCTTTCATTGATTCTTTAGCCATATTAGTTCTTTTTAAAAGGTAAACCTAATTCAGTTAATAATGATTTTGCTTCTTTATCAGTACCTGCTGAAGTAACAAAAGTGATGTTCATACCATCAATTTTCTTAATCTTATCGATATTGATTTCAGGAAAAATAATTTGTTCGGTAACACCTAATGAGTAATTACCTCTTCCATCAAATCCTGTTGCTTTAATACCATTAAAATCTCTTACTCGAGGCAATGCACTAGTAACAAGTCTATCTAAAAACTCATACATGCGCTCTCCACGTAAAGTAACTTTTGCACCAATTGGCACACCTTTACGCAATTTAAAATTTGCAACATCCTTCTTAGAAATAGTTGCAACAGCTTTTTGCCCTGTTATGTTTGTAAGCTCATCAACAGCATACTCTAATAGTTTCTTGTCTGCTACTGCAGCTCCAACACCACGAGACACAACAATGCGCTCTAATTTTGGAACCTGCATTACATTCGAGTAACCAAATTCTTCTTTAAGAGCTTCAATTACTCTGCTCTTATATTCCTCTTTAAGTCTTGGTAAATATGCCATAACTATAATACTTGATTCGATTTTTTTGTAAAACGTACTTTTTTCCCTTCTTCCATTCTATAACCAACTCTTGTTGCAGTTCCTGTTTTAGGATCTACTAGAGAAAGATTTGAGATATGTAGAGCAGCTTCCTTTTTTACAATTCCACCTTGAGGATTAGTTGCACTAGGCTTCTCATGTTTAGAAACCATATTTACTCCTTCTACTATTGCTTTGTTCTTTTCAAGAATAACTTTCATCACCTTTCCTTCAGACCCTTTATGATCTCCGGCAGTAACAATTACTGTATCTCCTGATTTTATTTTAAGCTTTGCCATCTTTGTTTTCAATTTAAAGCACCTCGGGTGCCAATGATACAATTTTCATAAATTGCTTGTCACGAAGTTCTCTAGCAACCGGCCCAAATACTCGTGTTCCAATCATCTCTCCTTGTGGGTTTAAAAGCACACAAGCATTGTCATCGAAACGAATATATGATCCGTCTGGTCTTCTCACTTCTTTCTTGGTACGAACAACTACCGCAGTAGCAACAGCTCCTTTTTTGATAGTCCCATTAGGTGTAGCGGCTTTTACTGCAACTACAATTTTATCCCCTATGGAAGCATATCTTTTTTTGGTACCGCCTAACACACGAATTGTTAGTACTTCTTTAGCTCCAGTATTATCTGCAACTTTTAGTCTTGACTCTTGTTGTAACATACCTACTTAGCTCTATCAATTATTTCTACTAGTCTCCAACACTTGGTTTTACTTAAAGGACGTGTTTCCATGATCCTTACTTTATCCCCTTCGTTGCAGTCATTGGTCTCATCGTGCGCAACATATTTCTTTGTTTTTAGCACGAACTTTCCATACATTGGGTGTTTTACTTTTTTTACTTCAGCAACTACAATAGACTTGTCCATTTTATTGCTAGTAACTACACCTATACGTTCTTTTCTTAAATTTCTTTTTTCCATCTTTCAGCTTGGTACTATTGTACTTCTCTTTTAGTTAGTTCAGTCGCAATTCTCGCTATGGCTCTTCTTTGGCCTTTTAGTTGAATTGGATTTTCCAACGGTGTTATGGCATGTGCCATTTTAAGATCAGAAAATGCTTTTCTCGAATCAGATAGCTTTTCTTGTAATTCCGCTGTTGATGCTTCTTTTATTTCAGATTGTTTCATAATAAATTAAGCTTGAAATGTTCTAGATACAATGAATTTTGTTTTTACTGGTAACTTTTGAGCCGCAAGACGTAATGCCTCTTTTGCAGTTTCAATAGGAACTCCAGATACTTCAAATAACATCCTTCCTGGTTTAACAACTGCTGCCCAATATTCTACAGCACCTTTACCTTTACCCATACGTACTTCAAGAGGTTTTTTAGTTATTGGTTTATCTGGAAATATCATTATCCAGATAGAACCCTCTCTTTTCATAAAACGAGTAGCGGCAATACGTGCAGCTTCTATTTGACGTGATGTCAAGAAATTTGAATCTAAAGATTTTATACCAAAAGTTCCAAACGCAAGTTGGTTTCCACGTCCGGCATTACCTTTCATTCTTCCTTTTTGCTGTTTTCGAAACTTTGTTCTTTTTGGTTGTAACATTTTATTCTATTTAATAATTACTGTCTACGACGCGGTTTATTAGCACCACCTCGCTTGTTGTTACCGCCTTTTCCACCTTTTTTGGCTAAGCCAACTAATGGAGAAAGCTCTCTTTTTCCGTACACTTCACCTTTCATTATCCATACTTTAATACCCAACCTACCATAAGTAGTGTGCGCCTCAACTAAAGCATAGTCAATATCGGCTCTAAATGTTGATAAAGGAATACGTCCATCTTTATAAGATTCAGAACGTGCCATTTCAGCTCCGTTCAAACGACCTGAAATTTGCACTTTTATACCTTCTGCATTCATACGCATTGCAGCAGTTATAGCCATCTTGATTGCACGACGGTATGAAATTCTATTTTCAATTTGCCTTGCAATACTAGATCCTACTAGATGCGCGTCCATTTCTGGTCTCTTAATCTCGTGGATGTTTATTTGTACATCTTTACCAGTAATTTTCTTAAGCTCCTCTTTTAGCTTGTCTACCTCTTGTCCACCTTTCCCAATAATAATACCAGGTCTGGCAGTAGTGATAGTAACGGTTACAAGCTTAAGTGTACGCTCAATAATTACCCTAGACACACTAGCTTTCTGTAAACGAGCATGAACATATTTTCTAATCTTGTCGTCCTCAGCTAATCTATCGCCGTAGTCGTTACCTCCGTACCAGTTGGACTCCCATCCTCTAATGATACCTAAGCGATTTCCGATTGGATTTGTTTTTTGTCCCATTTATTAATTGCTTTGTGTGTTATCGTTAGCTGCAAGCACGAGTGTTACGTGATTGGAGCGTTTTCTAATTCTGTGCGCACGTCCTTGTGGTGCTGGTCTAAGCCTTTTTAACATAGCTCCACCATCCACTCGGATTTCTTTAACAAAAAGATCTGCATCTTCTATAGAAGCTTCTTCATTTTTTGCTTGCCAGTTTGCAATAGCAGACAATAATAAGGTCTCTAAACGACGAGAAGCTTCTTTAGGGCTAAACTTTAAAATATTAAGCGCTTTATTTATTTTTTCACCACGTACTAGGTCTGCAACTAATCGCATTTTCCTTGGTGACGTTGGGCAATTATTCAATTTAGCAAAGTACATTGTTTTCTTTGCTTCTTTGATTTGCTCCGCTCTTTCTCTTTTACGAACTCCCATGGCTTATTTTTTACCTTTGTTTTTTGCACCTTGATGACCACGAAATGATCTTGTCGGTGAAAATTCTCCTAATTTATGTCCTACCATATTTTCAGTAACATATACAGGAATAAATTGTTTTCCGTTATGTACTGCTATGGTTTGCCCAACAAAATCCGGAGTAATCATTGACGCTCTTGACCAGGTTTTGATCACAGTCTTTTTACTCGAATCAACATTTAGTTGAACTTTCTTATCTAATTTGTAATGAACGAAAGGTCCTTTTTTTAATGATCGTGCCATATCTTATTTCTTTCTACGTTCGATTATATATTTATTACTTGCCTTTGTTTTAGAACGGGTTCTAAATCCTTTTGCAGGAATACCGTTTCTAGAACGTGGATGTCCACCAGAAGATTTACCTTCACCACCACCCATTGGATGATCGACAGGATTCATAACTACTGGTCTTGTACGAGGTCTTCTACCTAACCATCTTGATCTACCCGCTTTACCTGAAACTAATAACTGATGGTCACTGTTGGAAATAGCACCAATAGTTGCAGCACAAGTAATTAAAATTAAACGAGTTTCACCAGAAGGTAATTTAACAGTAGCGAACTTACCATCACGTGCCATTAATTGAGCAAAGGCTCCAGCACTACGTGCTAAAACGGCTCCTTGACCCGGATGCAATTCAATACAAGATATGATTGTTCCTAATGGAATGTTTTCTAATAACATGCAGTTCCCAATTTCTGGAGCAACTTTATCTCCTGAAACTATGTTCTGTCCAACTTTTAATCCACTTTGAGCAACCACATAACGCTTTTCACCATCTTGATAGTTTAATAAAGCGATAAATCCAGTACGATTTGGATCGTACTCTATAGAAGCAACTGTTGCAGGAACCCCTACTTTGTTACGTTTGAAATCGATTATACGATAACGTCTTTTATGACCACCACCTTTGTAGCGCATCGTCATTTTTCCTTGACTGTTTCTTCCCCCAGTTCTTTTAATCGGAGACAATAAACTTTTCTCCGGCTTATCAGTTGTAATGGCGTCAAATCCATTTACAACTCTAAATCGCTGTCCTGGGGTGATTGGTTTTAATTTTCTTACTGACATTTTTTGTCTAATTAATCTAAGCTAAACTTAGATGTTACTGTAAAAATCTATTGCATCACCTTCCGCCAACTGTACTATTGCTTTCTTAACTGCATTAGTTTTACCAGTTTGAATACCCGTCTTTGTATGACGAGTTTTTCTATCTGGGCGGACATTTAAAGTACGAACTTTAGTAACCGAAACTTCATAAGCAGCTTCCACCGCTTTTTTAATTTCTACCTTATTCGCCTTTGGATTAACTACAAAAGTATATCTGTTGAAATTTTCAACATCAGCCGTAGCTTTTTCTGTTATGATAGGTTTAATTAAGATATTCATTATTTCTAGTTACTTAAGTTTGACTCGATTCCTTCTAATGAACTTTCAAACAACACTAGGCTGTTTGCATTCATTATTTTGTATGTACTTAAGTGAGAGTTAGTTAACACTTCAGTGCTTTTCAAATTACGAGACGACAAATATAGATTATTATTTGACTCTCCCAACACAAATAAAGATTTTTTAGCATCCAAGCCTAAAGACTTTAATACCGCTGTAAATTCTTTAGTTTTTGGTGAATCAAAATTAAGATCCTCTAATACAACTATTGCTTTTTCATTTGCTTTGATACTCAAGGCAGAACGACGCGCTAATCTTTTTAGATTCTTATTTAATTTGAAAGAATAATTTCTTGGTCTTGGACCAAACATTCTACCACCACCTCTAAAAACACCAGACTTGATACTTCCCGCACGGGCGGTACCAGTTCCTTTTTGTTTCTTTATTTTTCTTGTACTACCAGTAATCTCTGCACGTTCTTTTGACTTGTGCGTACCTTGTCTTTGATTTGCAAGATATTGCTTTACGTCAAGATATAGCGCATGATTATTAGGCTCAATTCCAAACACATCTTTAGAAAGGTCTACCTTTCTACCTGTGTCTTTTCCGTTTTTATCTAATACTGCTACCTTCATTATTTCTGAATAGTTACATAAGCATTTTTAGCTCCAGGAATACATCCTTTAACAACAAGTAAGTTCTTTTCAGCAACTACTTTCAACACTCTTAGGTTTTGTACTTTTACTTTTTCATTACCCATTTGCCCAGCCATACGCATACCCTTAAATACTCTTGCAGGATATGAAGCTGCACCAATAGATCCAGGAGCTCTTAATCGATTATGCTGACCGTGAGTCGCTTGACCTACACCAGCAAAACCATGACGTTTTACAACACCTTGAAATCCTTTTCCTTTTGAAGTTCCTGAAATATCAACAAACTCCCCTTCTTTAAAATGCTCCACTGTTATAGTGTCGCCTAAATTATAATCTTCTTCAAATCCTTGGAATTCTACGACTTTACGCTTAACAGCGCTTCCTGCTTTCTTAGCATGCCCTTGAGCAGCTTTTGTGGCAGTCTTTTTGTCATCGAAACCAAGTTGAAGAGCTTCATACCCGTCAGCTTCTTTAGTTCTGACTTGGGTAACAACACAGGGACCTGCTTCAATAACGGTACACGGCATATTCTTACCGTTTGCGTCAAAGATGCTAGTCATACCTATCTTTCTTCCAATTAACCCAGACATATTTATTATTTATTAATTATTAATTATTTACTCTTTTATTCTAAAATATTGACTAAAAAAAACAGGATTAAAATAAATTCAATCCTGAATATTATTTTTTTCCGTTTTTCCTTTGCATTCAAGCTCCAGACATGTTTTAAGCATTTACTCATTGGTTAAATTCATATTATTCCTATGAATGTTAACCACTTCAACTTAAACTTTAATCTCCACCTCTACACCACTCGGTAATTCTAGCTTCATCAAAGCATCAATTGTTTTTGACGAAGAACTATAGATATCTAGAAGTCTTTTATAAGAACTTAATTGAAATTGTTCTCTACTCTTTTTATTTACATGCGGTGAACGCAATACGGTAAATATTTTTTTATGAGTTGGTAATGGAATTGGTCCCGTTACAACTGCTCCTGTACTTTTTACAGTCTTAACAATTTTTTCAGCAGATTTGTCTACTAAGTTATGATCGTAAGATTTTAGCTTTATTCTAATTTTTTGACTCATTGCCTTAATATTAAGCGTTAACTGTTCCTCTTGCTGTTGCAATTACTTCTTCTGATATGTTAGAAGGAGTTTCTGCATAGTGTGAAAATTCCATTGTTGAAGTTGCTCTACCAGATGATAAAGTTCTTAAAGTAGTTACATATCCGAACATTTCAGATAATGGAACTGTAGCTTTAATTACTTTAGATCCCGAACGATCTCCCATGTCGCTTAATTGGCCACGACGACGGTTAAGATCTCCAACGATATCTCCCATATTTTCTTCGGGAGTAAGAACCTCTAGTTTCATTATTGGTTCTAAAATTACAGCTCCTGCTTTTTTAGCAGCTGATTTAAAACCAAGTTTTGCAGCTAACTCAAATGATAACTGATCTGAATCCACATCATGGTAAGATCCATCTGTTAAAGTTACCTTCATACTATCTACCTCGAATCCGGCCAATGGACCATTTACCATGGCCATTTTAAATCCTTTTTCTACTGAAGGTATAAATTCTTTAGGAACGTTACCTCCTTTTATTTTGTTTACGAATTCTAATCCGGTTTTTCCTTCTTCAGCTGGCTCTAGTGTAAATACAATATCTCCAAACTTTCCACGACCTCCAGATTGTTTCTTGTAGGTCTCTCTGTGATTAGCTTCACGTGTAATAGTTTCTTTATATTCAACCTGAGGTTTCCCTTGGTTAACTTCCACTTTAAATTCACGTTTTAAACGATCAACAATAATATCTAAGTGAAGCTCGCCCATTCCAGAAATTATTGTCTGTCCTGAGGCCTCATCTGTTCTAACTGTAAATGTTGGATCTTCTTCAGCAAGTTTTGCTAAAGCCATACCTAATTTGTCAACATCTGCTTTAGTTTTTGGCTCCACAGCAATACCTATTACAGGATCTGGGAAATCCATACTTTCTAAAACTATTGGATGTTTTTCATCAGATAAAGTATCTCCTGTTTTGATACTTTTAAATCCTACTGCCGCTCCAATATCTCCAGCTTCAATAAAATTGATAGCATTTTGTTTGTTAGCGTGCATTTGATAAATACGCGAGATACGTTCTTTTTTTCCGGAACGATTATTCAAGACATAAGAACCAGCATCTAATCTACCAGAATAAGCACGGAAAAAAGCAAGCCTTCCCACAAAAGGATCCGTCGCAATTTTAAATGCTAACGCAGCAAACGGCTCATTTACGTCTGGCTTTCTTAATTCTTCTTCATCGGTATCAGGATTTGTTCCAACAATCGCCTCTTTATCTACCGGTGAGGGCAAATAACGACAAACTGCATCCAATAAAAACTGTACTCCTTTATTTTTGAAAGCTGAGCCACAAATCATAGGAATGATAGACATGTCCATTACCGCAGCACGAAGCGCAGCATGCACTTCATCTTCCGTAATTGAATCTTCATCTTCCATATATTTTTCTAGCAAATCCTCATCATAAGCAGCAACTTCTTCAATAAGTTTACCGCGAAGGATTTTAGCTTCCTCTTTTAAATCTTCAGGTATCTCAACAACATCAAACTTCGCCCCCATACCTTCATCATGCCATACTATAGCTCTATTTTTAACTAGATCTACAATACCTTTAAAGTCCTCTTCATCACCAATATTTAAAACAATTGGAACTGCATTAGAACCTAGCATTTCTTTTACTTGCTTACAGACCATCATAAAATCAGACCCTTGACGGTCCATTTTATTTACAAAACCAATTCTTGGCACTTTGTAATTATCAGCAAGCCTCCAATTTGTTTCTGATTGAGGCTCTACACCATCAACAGCGCTAAATAAAAATACCAATCCATCAAGCACACGAAGTGAACGATTAACTTCAACCGTAAAATCTACGTGACCAGGAGTATCTATAATATTAAAGTGGTAATCTTTAGTATCTGGAAGCTCTTCTGCATTTTCCAATGGAAACTGCCAAGTACAAGTAGTTGCAGCAGATGTAATGGTAATACCTCTTTCCTGCTCTTGTTCCATCCAGTCCATAGTAGCCGCACCATCATGTACTTCTCCAATTTTATGACTTACACCCGTGTAATACAACACACGTTCTGTAGTAGTAGTTTTACCGGCATCAATATGCGCAGCAATCCCTATATTTCTTGTATATTTTAAATCTCTTTGTGCCATTTTCTAGAATCTGAAATGTGAAAATGCTTTATTTGCATCTGCCATTTTGTGTGTATCCACACGTTTTTTAACAGCTGCACCTTCTTCTTTAGCAGCAGCTAAGACTTCTGCAGCTAATTTTTGCGCCATAGACTTTTCGTTTCTTTTTCTAGCAAATAGAATTAACCATTTCATAGCTGTTGAAACTTTTCTGTCTGGACGTATTTGCCTTGGAATTTGAAAAGTTGCCCCTCCAATTCTACGACTACGCACCTCTACGTGAGGCATTACATTAGATAAAGCGTCTTTCCACAATTCAAGTGCAGTTTTTTCTTCGTCTTGGTTCTTTTCATCTACAATGGCAATTGCATCATAAAATACTTTGAAAGCCACCGATTTTTTCCCGTTCCACATTAAATTATTAACGAAACGAGTTACTAACTGGTCGTTAAATTTTGGATCCGGTAAAAGCGGTCTTTTTTTGGCTGCTTTTTTTCTCATGTCTTCTCTTTAAAACTTTTAAATTTTACTTTTTAGGGCGTTTTGCACCGTATTTAGACCTACGTTGTGTTCTACCTTCAACACCAGCGGTGTCTAAAGCTCCACGAACGATATGATATCTAACACCTGGCAAATCTTTTACCCTTCCACCTCTAACCAATACTATCGAGTGCTCTTGTAAATTGTGACCCTCACCTGGGATGTACGCGTTTACTTCCTTACCATTTGTCAACCTAACTCTTGCAACTTTACGCATTGCAGAATTTGGTTTTTTTGGCGTAGTAGTATACACACGTGTACACACCCCTCTTCTTTGAGGACACGAATCTAAAGCAGCCGATTTACTCTTCTTGGTTATTTTGGCTCTTCCTTTTCGTACTAATTGTGAAATTGTTGGCATATAAACTTTTTATATAATAAAATACCCTTTTTTAAGGGTCTGCAAATGTAGAAATAATTTTATGTAAAAACAACCCTAATAAATTAATTTTTTCAAGTATTTAAAAAGGGGCTTCAATTAGACAAATCTAACAAATTCAAAAAGCAATGCACCACTTCGCATATTTATACAAATCAATAATTGCATTATAAATAAAAAAATAACTGATAATATATATGAATTAACATAAAGGTACGTTAGTTTTACAAGTCTAATTTTATTTGTTTTTGAAATCATTATTTTACATTTTAGTATACCTTAATATATATACCGCATTTTTTTTTAATATAAATGCGCAAAATTTACACCTGAAATTTAAAGCTCAAGACACAATTTCACAATCAACGATAGATTCTTTAAATCTAAACACAACATTTAATAATTATTTAAATTTAAAGAAAGAAGCAGATACTTTACACCACTACCTGGAATCTATTGGTTTTATAGAAAACGAAATGCGTTCCCTTGAAAAAAAGAGCGACAGCTCTTATGTTGTGTTTTATTATCTAGGCTCCAAATACAAATCGATTCAACTATTTTATTCAGAAAAAGATTTCAGCAAAAGAGAGCTTTTACAGGTATCAAAAAAAGTTACTGACACTTATTTCATTCTACCATTCAATGCCATAGAACCTTCCATCGAAAAATTAAATTTATTAAAAACAGAAAACGGCAATATTTTTGCAAGAATCAAATTAGAAAATATAACTAAAAAAAGAAAATCTTTATTCGCTGATGTCAAACTACTAAAAGGGGGCTCTAGAACCATAGATAGCATTGTAGTTAAAGGTTATGATAAGATTTCAAAATCACATGTCAAGTATTATGCTGGAATAAAAAAAGGAAAGAAATTAAATAAATCTAAATTAATTAAAAAAAACAATATTTTAAATTCTTTGGGATTTGTATCCGTAACAAAACCTCCAGAAATACTTTTTAAAAAGGACTCAACAATCGTCTATTTATATTTAAAAAAAGAAAAAAACAATCTCTTTGATGGAATCTTGGGATTCGCTACTGATGAAAATTCTCAAAAATTAATATTCAATGGTTATTTAAATCTAGAACTCAATAACAATTTGAATTTTGGAGAGCAATTTTTACTGAATTATAAAGCGGATGGCAATGATCAACAGAAATTTAGAGCAAGACTAACATTGCCCTATTTATTTAATACTCCATTTGGTCTTATAACAGAGTTAAAAATATTTAAAAGAGACAGTACATTTTCTACTTCAGATCAGTTAATAAAAGTGAAATATCAAATTAGCCCTAGCTCAAAAACTTATTTAGGATATAAAAGTTACGAATCCAGTAATTTAAGGAAAGATAATTCTTTATACATTGACGTGGAGGATTATACATCAAAGTTCATTCTGACAGGCGTATCATATACAAAAACACAAAACAACGTACTTTTCCCAATAAAAACTGAAATTTATCTGGATAGTGAAATTGGCTCAAAAGAAACTAAAAACACAAATGAAACTCAAGTAAGAGCAAGTTTAATGTTTCATTATATATTTAATTTAAATTACAAAAACTCTATCTATTTAAAAAATAGCACTCAACTATTAAACAGTGAAAATTATTTAACCAATGAACTTTTTAGATTTGGAGGTATAAATAGCATAAGAGGGTTTAATGAAAATAGTATTGACGCATCTTTTTATTCAGTTTTAAATTCGGAATACCGTTATCAATTTAATCAAGATATGTATGTCCACAGTATTATTGATTTTGCATATTTTGAAAATCAAATAATAGCATTGAAACAAAAACTATATAGCTTTGGTGTCGGTATCGGCCTACAAACTGGGACTAGTATTATTAAATTTAGCATCGCTAACGGAAATGCTGAAAATCAAAATTTTAATTTTTCAAACACAAAAATTCACATTGGTATTTCTTCTAAATTTTAACAAACATTCAAGAAAAACGAGACGTAAGAGTTAAAAAAAACTAAAATTTAAGTTTAAATAGTTGTGTATTTAACTTTTTATTATGATTTTTGCGAATGGTTAATTCAAATAAATCTTAAAAAATGAGAACAAAGTTTAGTGGAATTTTGACGCTTTTATTAGCGTTTGTAGTGCAACTTACGTTCGCACAGGAAAAAACAATCTCCGGTACAGTATCCGACAATAGTGGACTACCATTGCCAGGAGTAAATATTATCGTAAAAGGTACAAATAGTGGAACACAATCAGATTTTGATGGTAATTATACTGTCAATGCGGATGTGGGACAAACTATTGTGTTTAGTTATGTCGGCTTTAATTCAGCTGAAAGAGCTGTAACTGCAGCTACTAGCAACATAAACCTTCAGATGACAGAAGATGCGGCTATGTTAGAAGAAGTCGTTGTAACTGCCTTAGGTATTAAAAAGGAAAAGAAAGCATTAGGTTATGCAGTATCTTCGATTAGTGAAGAAGAAATACAAGATAATCCTGAAACAGATCTAACTCGTGTACTTCAAGGAAAAACTGCCGGTATAGAAATTACTACTTCAAACGGTTTATCTGGATCTGCTAACAAAGTTATTATTAGAGGTATGAATTCATTCTCTGGAAACAACAATGCACTTTATGTCGTTGATGGTGTTCCTTACAGTAGTGATGCGAATGCTGCAGGTAATTTTGTTGACGGTAACTCAGGATCAAGTAGATCTTTTGATATTGACCCTAATAATATCCAGAACATTGATATTCTTAAAGGTTTAGCTGCAACAACATTATATGGTACTCAAGGTAGAAATGGTGTAATATTAATTACAACTAAAACCGGAAGTGGGTCCGCAAATATGAAAGCGAAGCAAGAAGTTGAAATTTCAACATCCTATTTCTTTAACGAAGTAGCTTCTCTTCCTGATTATCAAGATCAGTATGGAGGTGGATTTGATCAAGCTTTTGGCTGGTTCTACAGTAACTGGGGACCAGGATTTTATGAAGATGGTCTTGGTGGATATGGAGGTGATACTGCTATAAATGGAACTAATACAGTTCCTGGAGCTACTTCTGGATCGGTAGCACACCCATACTCTACATCAGCTTTTCTAGCTTCTAATTATCCTGACTATCAAGCTACATTTTTTGAGGCTAATGGTGATAACAAACGTTATGAATGGAAACCTAGAAATAGTGTGGAACAATTTTTCAGAACAGGTGGTGTTGCTAGTGTTTCAACAAACTTTAGAGGAAGAAGTGAAGATAATAAATACAATTACGGAATGTCTTTCGGACACGTTAGTGACGAAGGTTTTACTCCTGGTAATGAAATTTCAAGAACTAACTTAACCGTTTCTGGTGGAGCGAAACTTACTAACAAATTAAATGTTAGAGGTTCTATGACTTACACAAAAACAGATTTCAAAACCCCTCCAGTAGCAGCTAGTTTTGGTAGTAGTACTGGCGGAAGTGGATCTTCTATCTTTGGGGATTTATTTTACACTCCTAGAAGTATTGATTTTTATGAATTACCATATGAATTACCTGATGGAGGAAGTATCTACTATAGAGATGACAATGCTATTCAACATCCGCTTTGGACTGTTCAAAATGCTAAATTTTCACAAAAAGTTAATCGTGTAAACGGATTTGCTGCTTTGGACTATAACTTTAATGACAACTTGAACCTTATGTATCAAGGAAGTGTTGATACCTATTCTGAGAACAATGTTAATTCACAAAATAGAGGTGGAACAACTGGAAGTATCATTACTGATTCTGGAATTTATGAAACTTGGAACAATACTAATTTCATAGAGGATCATAACCTTGCATTTAGTGGAAATAATTATTCTTTTGTGAATGATCAACTAAATTTTAACTTTTTAGTAGGTGCTACTTCAAGAAATACAAGATATGATAGAATTGGAGTTAACAGTTCAGATCAACAAGTTTTTGATTTTTTCGCTCATGAAGGATATGTAAATCATGGTTATATTGAATATCATGAAGAAAGAAATATCATAGGTTTATATGGTACATTAGGTTTTGATTGGAATAACTGGATTTTCATAAACTTTGCAGGAAGACAGGATTGGGTATCTAATACAGAAAAGAACAATACATTGTTTTACCCTTCTACTAGTTTATCATTCATTCCAACTTCTGCTTTTCCAAGTATTAGATCAGATAATGGTATAAATTACATGAAACTTAGAGCTGGTTATGGAACTTCTGCAAACTTTGCTACAGGATATCCAACAGTAACTGGATTGTCTCTAAATACTCAAGGATGGATTAATACTACTAGTAATACAACAAATAGTTTTGTTGGAAATCCAAATATCAAACCTGAATTATTCACCGAGTTAGAATATGGTTTAGAAGCTAAATTATTTAGCAGATTAAATATTGATTTCACATATTACACGAGAGTAACTAATGATTTAATTATACAATCTGCTCCAATTCCATTAAGTACAGGAGCTGGATTTACAAGTACAAATATTGGTGAAATCGAATCTTGGGGTATTGAAGCTATTGTAGGTCTTGATGTATTAAAAAGATCTGAAGGTTTTAATTGGAATATCGGTGTTAACTTTACTAAAAACGAAAGTAATGTTACCGACATAGGAGATAATGACATTATTATTTATGAAGGATTTACTAATTTAGGAAACGGTGCTAGAGTTGGTTATCCATTAGGTTCTATATTTGGTTCTTCTATTGCTAGAGATGAAAATGGAAACTTAATTGTTGATGGTATAGGAAACTATGTATCTACTGAAGTTGATGATGAAGGTATATTGCCTTTTATAGGTGATCCAAATCCTGATTTTGTAATGAATTACACCAATACTTTTTCTTATAAAGGATGGTCATTGAATTTGAGTGTTCAACATACGTCAGGTGGTGATATTTATTCAACTACTATTGCAACGTTAATGGGTAGAGGTTTGACTACTGATACTGAAGACAGATTGTCTACTTATATATTACCTGGTGTTACGGCAACTGGAGAAGTAAATGATGTTCAAATTAATAACTCAAACTTTTATTTTGACAATGGATTTGCAAGTCCTGCTAATGAATTATCAGTATATGATGCTTCTGTAGTAAGATTAAGAGAGGTTAGTTTTGGTTATTCTTTACCTTCGAAAATGTTAGAGAATACTCCATTTGGAAAAGTTGTTTTTAAAGCAAGTGCTTACAATATGTGGTATGATGCTTATAACACTCCAGATGGTATCAATTTTGACCCTAACACAACTGCACTAGGAGATTCTAATGGACAAGGGTTTGATTACTTAACCGGACCAAGTAGTAAAAGATACGGTATGAGTGTAAACGTATCATTCTAATAATATAAATCAAGAATAAAAATGAAAAATTTAAATAAAATATCAATATTATTAATTCTACTTCTTGGCTTGACCTTCACATCATGTGAAACAACTGACTTAGATTTAATAAACGATCCAAATCAAATTACTGTAGATAATGGTAATTTAGATAGATACATGGTAGCTATCCAAGTAGACTTTGCACGATTTGCAGATGCTATGGGTACTAACGGAGCTAGACTTACTAGAATAGAACAAATGGGAGCAGTTAATTATGTTACTGCTTTTGAACCAGTTCAAACTAATTTTGAATGGAGACTGGCATATGTTAATATGTTCTCTGACATGAAAAATGCTACTGCATTGGCAGAAAGTACTGGAGAAAGAGGAAATCACATTGCAGTGATGGAAATTCTAAAAGCGTATACTCTTTTAACATTAGTTGATTATTTTGGACCTGTGCCAAACAGCGAAGCTACTAATTTAACTGATTTTCCTGCACCCACAGTTGATGCCGGTAATTTAGTATATGAAAGTGCTTTAACAATGTTAGATAGTGCTATTTCTAGACTAGGTCTTCTTGGAAATCTAGGTTTAACAAATGATTTTTACTATAACAATGATTTTGATAAGTGGAAAAAACTTGCTAATACATTAAAAATGCAAGCTTTTCTAAATCAGAGATTATACAACCCAAGTGCTGTAGGTGCATTTAATTCAATTGCATCTAATCCAAATAACTTTATATCTTCTACTGCAGATGATTTTCAGTTTGAATATGATGCATTAATTAATGATCAAATTGATGCTAGAGCACCAGGATACCAGAGTGATTACACAGCTGGTGGTGTTACTAGTTATAGATCAGACTGGTTAATGAATAAAATGTTAAAAGATAACGATCCAAGAAGAAGGTATTATTTCTTCAGACAAAATGAGTGTACTCCAGGAGCTCTTGGAATAAATGGAGAAGAGTGTGGAACTGATCCTGAAAGATTATTTTGTTCTACACAACCAAGACCTGTACACTATCCTGGTTCTATGGTATTTTGTAGTGTAGATAATGGTTACTGGGGAAGAGATCATGGATTTGGCGGTGGTATACCACCTGACACATTCAAAAGAACTGCTAGAGGTGTATATCCAGTAGCTGGTAATTTTGATGATAATCGTTTCTCTAGCGTTGGTATTGGCCAAGGTGGAGGTGGAGCAGGAATTACTCCTATTTATTTAGCTTCTTGGTCTCATTTAATGCTTGCAGAAATGGCACTAAATGGTGGATCTGGTGATGCTGGTTCTTTTTTAAGAGATGCGATGAGTATATCCATTGGTAAAGTGATGAGTTTTGGATCTAAGGATCCAGACGCTGACTTATCAACATATGCACCTTCAGATGCTACAGTATCAGATTACATAAACGACAAAATAGGAACATTCAATTCGGTATCGCCTGAAGAAAGAATGAACATATTAGGTCAACAACATTTTGTTGCTCATTATGGTAACGGAACTAATTCTTATAATTTTTACAGAAGAACAGGGTATCCAAATACACTTCAATTTACAGTAGATCCTAATCCAGGAAAATTTGTGAGATCATTCTTTTATCCTGCTGATGAAGCTAATACTAATCAAAATATTGCTCAAAAAGCAAATGTTGATTTACAAGTATTTTGGGATACCAATCCTCCTTCAGCTCAAACTGGTGGTTTTCCAAGTTCTAATTAATAATAAAATAAATAATTATGAAAAACATATTTAAATCAATATTAGTTGCAATTATTGTAATAGGAGGATTTACTTCTTGTACTGAAAGCGACTTAGCAATAGACAATTTATACGATAATGTAGACACAAGTGGATCGGCATTAAGAATTTTATCTTATCCTGAAGACATTGTAGGTTTACCAGGTGGAAATTTTGACAGCTGTTTATGTTTTACAGTAGAGGTACAACAAGGAGATGGTAGTTTCTACCCTGAGTTCAAAGAAGTGAGAGTAAGATTACAGGTATTTTCAGATCAGGATACTGAAGTTCCAATATCAGAACAGGTTTTGTACAGAACAATACCTGCTTCAGAGTTTGTAGAGTTAAGTCCTGCTAATGGGCTTCCATATTTAGAAATTGCTATGGAAACTCAAGATGTATATGATTTATTCACTAATACAGGAACAGAGTTTACCATACCAGCATTTATTCAAACGAATTTTGAGTTAGAGATGACTGACGGAAGAGTTTGGGACGTTACTAATGCAGGAGCTACTTTAAGTGGTCCTTATTTTGAATCACCATTTGCATCTGTCTCTTATACACATCTGACGCTGCCGACGACTCCTTACGTGTAGA
>CAJXVL010000010.1 GCA_913061205.1 uncultured Flavobacteriaceae bacterium
GGGGAGATTTAGGATTTACTGCTGCTTTAACCTATGATTTTGAAGTTTTTTCTACTGCTCAAGATCGTTGGTTAGAAATTTCATCAGTTTCAAATTTTGAAACATTTCAAGCAAATAGACTGAAATTACGCTACAAAGATGAAGATGGTATAAATAAATTAGTCCATACACTTAACGGTAGTTCTTTAGCCTTACCAAGAGTCTTGGCGGGAATTTTGGAAAACTACCAAAGCCCAGAAGGGATTAAAATACCTGAAGTATTAGTGCCTTATTGCGGCTTTAACATTATTAATTAATTTTATTTGAATCCACTAGTCTCTGTTAGTTGGCTTTCTCAAAATTTAAACGCACCTAATTTAGTGGTTTTAGATGTTAGCTTAGAAAGTAATATAGCTAATATTAAAGTTGAATTTCCTGGTATCCAAATCAAAGGTGCTCGGTATTTTGATTTAAAAAGAAATTTTTCTGATCTAGAAAGCCGATTACCAAATACATTACCAAATCCTAAATATTTTTCATTGGCATGTAGAAATCTTGGAATAAATAACAATAGTACCATTGTAGTTTATGATAACATAGGAATTTATGCAAGTCCCAGAGTATGGTGGATGTTTAAAAGTATGGGGCATAAAAATATTGCTGTTCTAGATGGTGGACTCCCATCGTGGAAAAATAAAAACTACCCTACAGAATCAATTCAAAATCGAGTACTCCCTGAAGGTGATTTTAAAGCAAAATTTAATCCAAATCTTCTAAAAAAATCTTTTAAAATCTTAGAAAACATAACATCAAAGGAAGCTATTTTAGTAGATGCTAGATCTAATGGACGGTTTTGCGGATTGATTCCAGAAACTCGAAAAAATTTAAAATCTGGCCATATCCCAAATGCTATAAACCTCCCATTTTTAGAAGTATTAAAAGACGGAAAATTTCTTTCGCCAAATGAAATTTCTGCTATTTTTAAAAAGTTGAAGATAGACAAACGGCCAAAAATATTCACTTGTGGATCTGGATTAACCGCTTGTATCTTAATATTAGCGTCAACATTAATTTCAGAAGATAATCACTTTTTATATGATGGCTCTTGGTCCGAATGGGGTCAATTAAAAGGAGTGCCTATTTTTAAATAATGCTCTATAAAATGACATTTTATTAAGGAATCTATTCCCTATCTTTAACCCATGTACAAAATTATTTTCATCTTATTTTTTCTACCATTAACTATCGTTAATGCTCAAAATAATTTGTTGGCTAAAAACTATTTTGAACAAGGAGAATACGAGAAAGCACTAGCGCTTTATACCAATCTTTATAAAAAAAATAAAAACTTTAATTATTTTAAAGCTATTGTGGCTTCACACCAACAATTAGAAAACTTTAAAGAAGCAGAACAACTATTAAAAGAAAGGCTAAATAACAAAAGAATTATCCCTCAACTTTATGTGGAATTAGGCCATAACTATTCGCTACAAAAAAATGATTCATTAGCCAATATTAATTATGACAAAGCAATTCTTTTTGTAAATGAAAGTAAAAAATTTAATTATGGAAGAAGTATTGGTGAATCGTTTGAAAGATATAGCCTTTTAAATTACGCAATTGAAACCTATATAATTGCTATGAATACTTTTCCAGATACTGACTTTAGTTACCAGTTAGCACGTCTTTATGGTGAACAAGGCAATCTTGAAAAAATGTTTGATAGTTATTTAGTGTTAATTAAAAAAAAACCATCTTATCAAGGAATCGCTCAACAAAACTTCAGTCTATACATCTCTGAAAACCCTACCGAAGAAGGAAATGTGTTACTCCGAAAAGTATTACTTCAAAAATTACAAAAGCAACCTGATGTTTTGTATAATGAATTATTAAGCTGGTTGTTTATTCAACAAAAAGAATATAAAAAAGCATTTACTCAAGAAAAAGCAATTTACAAACGTACCGGAAATAACGATTTGTCTGGTATAGTAGATATTGCCTATTTTGCCAGTAATGATGATGATGATGAAAATGCCATATCAATGGTCAATTTTTTAATCGAAAATGCTTCAACACCTGAAGAAAAAATAGCAGGCTATCAACATTTAATGAAGATTAAATTAAAAACTGCTTCCAAAAAAGAATATCCAAAAATTAAAAAAAGCTATGAAGATTTATTTAATGAATTTGGCAACGGAAAAAAAACATATCAGCTTCAATTAGACTATAATTATTTTTTAGCCTTCCAAAACAATAAAAAAACTCTTGCTGTTTCAAATTTAAAATCTTTTTCTAAACAGCCTTTATCAAGATACCAAATAGCAAGAATTAAAATGCTTTTAGCAGATATCTTGGTTTTTGATGAAAAATTCAATCAAGCATTGATCTATTATTCACAAATTCAACAGGAAGTAAAAGGTGATTTATTAGCTCAAGAAGCACGTTTTAAAGTTGCAAAGACTAGTTACTTTAATTTTGATTTTAATTGGGCTCAGGTACAGTTAGATGTCCTTAAAAAATCGGCAACACAATTAATTGCCAATGATGCAATGCAATTGAGTTTACTGATAAAAGATAATTCTTTAGAAGATTCTACTCAAACTGCCTTAAAACAATTTGCCCGAGCCGATCTTTTAAAATTCCAGAAAAAAGAAACGGAAGCGATTTCAGTTTTAAAAAGCTTGTTAGAGAATCACAAAGGTGAAAAAATTGAAGATGAAGCTTTACTAAAACTAGGTGAGTTGTATGAAGCCAATGGTGACTATGAAAAAGCCATAGAAAGTTATCTTGCTTTAATAGAATTTTATAATGAAGATATATTAGCCGATGATGCACATTATCAATTGGCAAAACTGTACGAAACAAAACTTAATCAACCTCAAAAAGCAAAAGAATACTATGAGTTATTAATCTTCAATTTTGAAGATAGTATCTACTTTGTAGAAGCAAGAAAAAAATACAGGATGCTTCGGGGTGATGAAATAGAATAAAAAATGATTATATATAATGTTACCGTAAATATTGAAAAAAGTATCCACGACGAATGGCTGATTTGGATTAAAAATTATATCCCGTTGGTTTTAGCTACCAGAAAATTTACAGATGCTAAACTTACCAAAGTACTAGTTGAAGAAGAAATGGGAGGTGCTACTTATGCCATACAATACAGTGCGAAATCTCGCGAAGCTTTAGACAGTTATTATAAAAATGATGCAGATAAGCTCAGGCAAGATGGTTTATTAAAATTTGCGGATAAGATGCTTACTTTTAGTACAGAATTAGAAATTATAGATGAATATAGTATAACACATCATTAAAATGTCTGTAAAAGCAAAAAAATATTTAGGTCAACATTTCCTTAAAGACGAAAGTATTGCAAAAAAAATTGCCGATACACTAACACAAGATACTTATAAAAATGTGTTGGAAGTTGGACCTGGAATGGGAGTGCTTACCAAATATCTTCTAGAAAAAAATCTAGAAATCATAGCAATGGAACTAGATCAAGAATCTGTAATTTATCTAAATCAACATTTTAAAAACAAAAACCTATCAGTAATCTCTGCTGATTTTTTAAAATTTGATTTAGAAAATTTTTTTAATGGAGAACCCTATGCCATCACTGGCAACTTCCCCTATAATATATCCACACAAATTGTATTCAAAACTTTAGAATGGCGAGATCAAATTCCAGAATTTACAGGCATGTTTCAAAAAGAAGTAGCAAAACGTATTTGTGAAAAAGAAGGAAGTAAAGTCTACGGAATTATGTCGGTTTTAGTACAAGCTTTTTACGATGCAGAATATTTATTTACAGTCCCTCCCACTGTATTCGATCCTCCTCCAAAGGTAGAAAGCGGAGTACTTCGCTTAAGAAGAAAAGAAAACTATAGCCTTCCTTGTGATGAAAAAATGTTATTTAGAGTCGTAAAAACTGCTTTTCAGCAAAGAAGAAAAACATTGCGTAATAGTTTAAAAGTCTTTAATCTCTCCGATAAATTAAAAGAAGATATTATATTTGGACAGCGACCTGAACAACTTTCGGTTTCAGAATTTATTATGCTTACTCAAAAATTAGAGAAAGATGAAATTTCAACTAACAACTAATTATTTAGAAAAAATAATCCGTCTTATCGCCAAAAAAGATGGCAATGTAATTAGAGATTTATTACACGAAGTCCACTTTGCTGATATTGCTGAACTTCTAGAGGAATTAAAACCTGAAGAGGCAGCATATCTTATTAAATCTTTAGAAAGTAAAATTACCTCTGAAGCTTTAATGGAATTAGATGAAGATGATAGAGAAAAGATTCTAAGTTATCTTTCACCAAAAGAAATTGCCAAAGAAATTGAAGAAATGGACACTGATGATGCTGCAGATGTAGTAGCAGAGCTCGATGATCATATTCAAAAAAAGGTAATTGAAATAATTGAAGACGAAGAGCACGCATCCGATATTGTGGAGCTTTTAACATATGATAAAGATACTGCCGGTGCATTAATGGCAAAAGAGTTAGTTCAGGTAAAAGAAACATGGACTGTAGCTAGTTGTGTTAGAGAAATGCGCAGACAAGCAGAAAATGTAACTCGCGTTCATTCTATTTATGTTACCGATAAAGATGGAAAATTAAAAGGGCGTCTTTCTTTAAAGGATCTTTTAACCGCTTCTGTAAAAACACATATTAGTGAGGTCTATATTCCAAAAGTTGATTTTGTTACCGTTGCTACAGAAGACGAGGAAGTAGCAAGAATTATGCAGAAATATGATTTAGAGGCCATCCCTGTTGTAGATGAAAATGGGGTATTAGTTGGCAGAATTACCATTGATGATATTGTAGATTTTATAAAAGAAGAAGCAGAGAAAGATTATCAAATGGCAGCGGGTATATCTCAAGATGTTGAAGCTGATGATAGTATTTTAGAATTAACCAAAGCAAGACTGCCTTGGTTGGTTTTAGGATTATTTGGAGGATTGGGCAGTGTTTATATTTTACAAGGATTTGAAGAAGCATTATTCAATTATCCAATATTATTTTTCTTTACACCATTAATAGCTGCAATGGCAGGTAATGTTGGTGTTCAGTCTAGCGCTATTATTGTACAAGGTTTAGCAAACGATGTTGTTAAAGGGAGTTTGTTTCATCGATTGTTAAAAGAATTAGGATTGGCACTAATTAACGGAACCATATTAGGGTTATTAGTAATCTTTTTTGGTTTCATTGTTGATCAAGATTTTATTGTAAGTATCACAATTGCTATTTCTATGTTAGTTGTAATTATAATTGCTGCACTTATAGGGACTTTTGTACCAATCATTTTGGATCGCAAAGGGATTGATCCTGCAATAGCTACAGGACCTTTTATTACTACTAGTAATGATATTTTTGGTATTTTCCTATTCTTTTATATCGCAAAACTTATTCTTGGTTTTTAAATGAAAATACATACTAAAATATTTGTAGTTCCTTCATCTGCGATAGACAAAAGAAACCATGTAAACAATCTTACTTATTTACAATGGTGCCTAGATGCTGCTGAAAAACACTGGAATGATGCTGCACCTAAAAAATTTCAAGAAAATTATGTTTGGTATGTGATTAATCACAACATCAATTATAAAGCCGCTTCCTTTGAAGGAGAAAAATTAGAATTAACTACGTGGATCGCTAAAAACGAAGGAGTTAAAAGTGATCGCCATTATAAAATTATTAGATTAAGTGATCAAAAAATAATCATCGAAGCAACAACTACCTGGTGCTTAGTAAATGAAAAAACACTTCGTCCAACTAAAATAACAGAAGAAATTAGTACCTTGTTTGACTAATTTCTAAGACTGTGGACTCCATAAACATTAAAGAAAAGTTCTCAAAATTCAACAAGAACTGGCACCCTCATCAAATTGCAATCGTAGACGATATGCAAGTGCTTTTAGCAAAAATAAAGGGTGAGTTTGTTTGGCATCAGCATGAAAAAGAAGATGAATTATTTCAAGTAATTAAAGGCAGTTTAGAAATGCATTTTAGGGATCGTATTGAAATTATTAATGAAGGAGAAATTATAGTAGTCCCAAAAGGAGTAGAACATTGTCCGGTAACAAAAGACGGGGAAGAAGTTTATGTTTTATTATTTGAAAAATTGAGTACCGCTCACACAGGTAATATTAAACATGAAAAAACAATTAGCAATTATCCAAAAATTTAAATCGTGAAAATTCTTCATTTAGATAAAAACCATCCTTTGCTTATTGAGCAGCTAATTAAAGCTGGATATAAAAACGAAGAAGATTACACCTCCTCTAAATCTGATATTGAACAAATCATTTCAGGATATGATGGAATCGTTATAAGAAGTAGGTTTAAATGCGATTCTACCTTTATTGCTGCTGGAACTAATTTAAAGTTTATTGCGCGAGTAGGTGCCGGATTAGAAAGTATAGATGTTCCTTTTGCTGAATCTAAAGGAATTACTTTAATATCTGCCCCTGAAGGAAATTGCAATGCAGTGGGCGAACATACTTTAGGGATGCTTCTTTCCTTATTTAATAAACTTAACAAAGCCGATCTTGAAGTTAAAAAAGGGAAATGGAATCGGGAAGCAAATAGAGGAATTGAATTAGATGGAAAAACAGTTGGTATAATTGGATATGGAAATATGGGTAAAGCTTTTTCAAAAAAACTACAAGGGTTTGATTGTAAGGTGATTTGTTATGATATCAAAGAAAATGTTGGTGATAAAAACGCTACTCAAGTTTCATTAATAACCTTTCAAAAAGAAGTGAATGTTGTGAGTTTACATATTCCTTGGACCCCCTTAACAAACAGAATGGTAAATAGCGATTTTATCAATCAATTTTCAAAACCATTTTGGTTATTAAATACCGCTAGGGGAAAAAGTGTGGTTACTTCAGACATGATTTTAGCGTTAAAAAACGGACAACTATTAGGAGCTGGTTTGGATGTTTTAGAGTTTGAAAAGAGTTCGTTTGAATCATTATTCTCCAATAAAATCCCAGCATCTTTATCTGAATTATTAAGTATGGATAATGTAATTTTAAGTCCTCATATTGCAGGATGGACAATAGAAAGTAAAGAGAAGTTAGCCCAAGTAATTGTAGATAAGATAGTGCGCAAATTTAAAGAAATTAAAACCTAAGGTCATAAAACGAATAATTGGATTAGAAGGTAAGTTATTTTTAAAACGAAAGAGCCTAAACAACAAAATTGGTCTAAACCATTTGAAATTAGATACCGATGATTATGGCGATTTTGGTTGAGTTTTAAACAATGAAGCTAATAAAATTAAACTTTGGGAGCCAATTGATAGTGCTTATTTATTATATTTACAAATCAACTTGCTAAAAACCAACTATTAATGAGCGAAGAAAATAAACAATCATTTGAAAAAGAGGCGAAACAAACTGCAAATGAATTTAAAGAAAACTGGAATGATTTAACTTCTAATGGTGAAAACAAAAAAGTAATAGCTGGTATTATGGCTATATTATTTGGACCATTAGGGATACATAAATTTATTTTAGGTTATACTAAAGAAGGAATAATTCAAATGGTCATCACATTTTTAACTTGTGGTGCTGCTGGGATTATAGGGTTTATAGAAGGTATTATTTATCTTACAAAGAGTGATGAAGAATTTTACAATACCTACCAGGTTGGTAAACGACCTTGGTTTTAAAATACTATTATTTAATCCTGTAAATTTTTAAGCATTATGGCAGTCATTTCTTCTAATGATGTATTGTTTTTCCATCCCCAATCATTTTTGGCATCTGTATCATCTATACTTTTCGGCCAAGAATCTGCAATTTTTTGTCTAAAATCTGGTTTATAAGAAATTTCAAAACTTGGAATTTGTTGTTTTATGCTTTTAGAAATTTCAATTGGATTAAAACTTAATCCTGATAGATTATAAGAGCTTCTTATTTTAATCGACTCCTTTGGAGCATCCATAATAGTTAATGTTGCTCTTATGGCATCATCAATATACATCATAGGCAATGTGGTTTGCTTATCTAGGAAACAAACATAGTTCTTACTTTTAATAGCTTGATGGTAAATATCTACTGCATAATCTGTTGTACCTCCACCAGGTGGAGTTTTATAACTTATTAAACCTGGATATCTAATACTTCGAACATCCACACCATAAATATTATGATAATATTCACACCATCTTTCACCAGCTTGTTTACTAATTCCATAAACTGTAGAAGGTTCCATTATTGTCCTTTGTGGTGTGTTCTCTTTTGGAGAAGTAGGTCCGAATACTGCAATACTTGAAGGCCAAAACACTTTCTTAATTTTTTGATCTCTAGCAAGGTTTAAAACATTAAATAATGAGTTCATATTTAAATTCCATGCACGCATCGGAAACTTTTCAGCAGTAGCAGATAACATGGCCGCTAACAAATAAACATCTGTAATTTCATACTTTATAACTATGTCTTCAATACCCTGGTAATCCATGGCATCTAAAACTTCGAAAGGACCATCTTTACTTAAGGTTCCATCGTCTTCCCTAATATCTGTAGCAATTACATTTTGGTTTCCATATTTCTTTCTCAATTGCATTGTTAGATCTGTTCCTATTTGACCTGACGCACCTATTATAAGAGTTATTTTTTTCAAATTTTTATTTTTTAAAGTGTAAATATAAGGATATTCTTCTCTTTTACATTCACTCAAAATTAACTTTAATATGTCCATATAACTTGTATATTTGTGATTATTTACTTTTATCAAATGAAATTTCTTATCTTTTTTACCGTAAGTTTAATCCTATTATCTTGTGGAAACAACAAGGTTGAATCAACACAAAAGGTAATTCCTCAAAAAATAAATTCAAGTATTTATGGTAATACTAATTTTGAATTTCCAATAATCTCAGAAAATGCAAGAGCAGAAGTAATACATTGGGGAGCTTTCGAAGATTTTGAAGAACAAGCAAAAACTATTAATGGTAATTCTATGGAGGTTATACAAACCAAATCAATTCTTATGGTTTCTCATATCGACTCTGTAATTAAAAAAATCCCTGACACCTTAAATACTCCTTTAATTTTCTCAAGAGTAATTGTAGTAAAAACGCGAACTCAACTATTAAATCTAGAAATAAATAAAGTTCATTTTGATTCTGTAAGGCTTCAAGATTATTTTAAGGAAATGAATATTTCTGTGAGAAATTTGTTTATTCAGATCAATGAGAAATTTGAAAAAGATGCCATCGATTTACAAAGAATTGACAGTGAGACAAAAGAATTAGGACTTCAAAAAGAATTTCTAGATGCTGTTTATAAAGCAGAATTAGAAGACCAAAATAAAAAATAATTATTTTTTTACGCTAACAAAAACTACTATTTAAGGCCTTCACAACAACATAAATAATAATTATATTATGAAATTAACAGCATTTAAGTTTTCAACTTTAATCGCTTCTATTTCGTTGCTGCTAACATCTTGTGGTGAAGCCACTAAAGATTCTAAAAAAGCAACCGAATTATCACATGGTATTATTCTGGAAAATATGGACACTACCGTAAATCCAAAAGATGATTTTTATAATTATGTGAATGGGAATTGGATGAAAAATACAAAAATTCCTAAGGATATTAGCCTCTGGGGAGGGTTTTCTGTTTTGCGAAAATCTACCGATAAAGATGTTCTTGAAATCATAGCAAAAGCAAAAAAAAACGGAAACTACGCTTCGGATACCGATCAGGCGAAAGTATTATTTTTGTTCGACTCAAAGCTTGATCTTGATACTCGTAATACAGCGGGAATAACTCCATTACAACCTGCTTTAGATGCTATTGCTGGCATAAAGAATCTAAATGATCTACAAACCGTTTTAATGACAGTTCCCAATGTAAGTTCCCCATTTATGGAGTTTGTTTCATTTGGAGACCTAAATAATAGTGCTATAAATGCTGCGTATCTGACAGAGAACGGTCTTGGCCTTGGTGATCGCGATTATTATTTAGATATGGACACAAAATCTGTGGAAATTCGTTCAAAATATGTAGAACATATTTCAAGAATGCTACAATTTTTGGGGGATGATGAAATTTCTGCTACCGCTTCTGCAAAAAAAATCCTAACGATGGAAACAGAATTAGCAATACCTCGATTGGATAAAGTACAAAGTAGAGATATGCGTAATTATAACAATCCAACATCTATCTCAGATACACAAATGTTAATTCCATCATTCGATATCGAAAATATGATGGCTGATAAAAAAATTAAACAAAAAATCGATACCCTTATCGTAACACAACCTAAATTTATCATTGCATTAAATTCATTTTTAACAAGACATACTATCGATGATATTAAAACACTATTGCGTTGGGATACTTTTGTTAGTAGTGCGAATCGTTTAACGGAAAAAATTGAAATAGCCAACTGGGAATTTTATAGTAACTATTTAAGAGGTACTAAAGAAAGAAAGCCTGCTAAAGAGCGTGCATTAGGAGTTGTTAACAATAATCTTGGAGAAGCTTTGGGAAAATTGTACGTGGATGCTAAATTTCCATCAGAGGCAAAAGAAAATGCAGAAGAAATGATTGCAAATATAATTACTGCTTATCAAGCTCGCATTCATTTATTAGAATGGATGAGTGATGAAACCAAAACAAAAGCCATTGAAAAATTAGATGAATTTACGGTAAAAATTGGTTACCCAGATACCTGGGAAGATTACTCGACGATGGAGATTAAAAAGAGTAATACGTATTTTGAAAATATCACTGCAGTAAATAGATGGGCATTCACTAAAAATTTATCGGAAATAGGAGAACCAGTAGATAAAACAGAGTGGGGAATGTCACCACAAACTGTAAATGCATATTTTAACCCTTTAAATAACGAAATTGTATTTCCTGCTGCGATATTACAAGCTCCTTTTTATGATTATTTAGCAGATGATGCTGTAAATTATGGTGGAATTGGTGCCATAATAGGTCATGAAATTTCTCATGCATTTGATGATAGTGGTGCTCGTTTTGATGCCAATGGAAATCTTGTAAATTGGTGGTCTGAAGAAGATTTAATACAATTTACAGCTAGGGGAGATGCTTTGGCAGCGCAATACAGTAAGATAGAAGTATTGGATAGTGTTTATATCAATGGAAAATTTACATTAGGAGAAAACATTGGTGATCTTGGAGGAGTTTTAGGTGCATACGATGGTTTACAATTACTTTACAAAAAGAACGGAAGACCAGAAGATGTTAATGGCTTTACGGCAGAACAACGATTCTTTATGAGTTGGGCAACTGTTTGGAGAACCTTAACTAGAGACGAGGAATTGCGAAATCGCATTAAAACAGATCCACATTCTCCAGGGATGGTACGAGCAACACAACCTCTTATTAATATTGATGCTTTCTACGAAGCATTTGATATTAAAGAAGGTGATGGAATGTTTGTTCCTGCTGCAGAACGCGTTCGAATTTGGTAATACCATAAGATTTATAAAAAAAAGCATATTAAGAAATTCTTAATGTGCTTTTTTTTATTCTAAAATAAGAGTATTACTGTTAGAATCTTTGATCTTTAAAGGCAAGTCATCAATAGTGATTTTTTTCTTTACAATAATAGCATCCGAGACTACAAACGGTTTCGGCATCATATTTTCTGCTCTATTATTAATCTTAAATTGAGGGTGATCTAATAAATCATACGAGTATTCCATCACCGTAAAAGAAACTTTCTGATCTTTTGAAACTTCATAAGAAACCTCTAAACTATCTTTATCTGAAACATAATACCGCACTAATTCATTGCTCTTAATTTTTTGTGAAGCACTATTTTCATTGTTGTTTAATGGTAAACTTTGACCATTAAAAGACAAAAAATCAAACTCCACCCCTTCTGCTACATATAAACTTATTTGATTTACATTTCGGTTTGGAATGATGGTAAAAGTTCTCTTTTTAATATCATTTATAATAGTATCACTATTTAATACTGCTTTAAATAAAGGAATTTTTTTAGCAGGTGCTTCCACAGCAAAGCTATAGCCTTTAGCGTATTTACTTCCAGATGCATGGGTAATATAGTTGGATGCTTCTTCAGGGTTTTCTCCTAAATATCCTTTGGTCCAATCGTCTAATATTTTGTCATAAGTGGCCCAATAAGTTTCATCGGTATCTGCATCATAATAATACACTAAACTATTTGGTTTTTGTCTTTCCGAAGTAAAATTACTTGTTAGATGTGCTTTTATAAAAAACACAATCGCTAAGAGAATAAATACCGCAGAAAGAATTCCTTTCTTGCTATAAAACCCAAAGACGGGTAGTAAAATTCCAAAAAGCAATGCAGTAATTAAACAGCTTCCTACCAACATTTTTAAACCTAAACCTACCGGGAAAAATTGAATAAGAGGCACAAACATAAAAATAGCTAAAGCTCCAATTATAACCATTAATATTAGATTGGGTTTTTCTTGACGTATTAATATCCACAAGGACAGAAGTCCTAAAAAAACTGGGATAATAAAAAATGCTGCACCTTTTAAATAAATAGCAACTATTACGTTGATGAGTAACCAAAATATAAGTGGCGCAATTAACAAACTTGCAAGGTTTGTTTTTTTAGAATACCTGTGATAAACCCCAAATAAAATTGCTAATGATACGAGTACAAAAAATGAAATATAAGTATGCCCATTATAGGTAAAACCATGTTGAATTTCTGAATATTGTGGGTACAGTACCAGGAGCAACTTCCATCCATAAAAACCTATAAGTCCACAACTAACGAATGCTAATAAAAAAGGAACAAAGCTTCTTGCAATCGTTTTACCAGAAAGCACCTTCTTCTTTAATCCATAAACGATTAAAATAGTAAAAACTGAAATCGCTAAAATTAACATCGGAATTATCCATGCAAAAGGATAGCTAATCATTTTAAGAATTGGCACATTTATATACACATGGTCTTCCGAAGATTTTAAAGAACTAAGGTCTGCATCCGCAAAATAATGAACCAATGGTAGTAAATATTCTCCTTGATGCTGTAAGGTATTCCGATCTAGATTTTCAAAATTATCATTGGCAGTGTGGTAATCAAAATGATCATCTATAAATGCAAAAAAGAAACCATCAATATCGCCTCCTTGTCTTAACACAGTAGAATCTGTATCGTTAGGTAACATTTTATAAATACTATACATTAAGGATGAAGCCACCGGAAACTTAACATCAGCTTCCATAAAAGCATTGATTAAATTTTTATTACCGGAATTGGTTTCCACAATCATATTACTAGGACCTCCACTACCACGAGCTTCAAAATTTAAAGCAATTCCTACATTTTTTGCCCAGGGATGATTTTTAACAAAAAGTCTAGCTCCATCCAATCCTACTTCTTCCGCATCGGTAAATAAAACTATAATATCGTTTGTTGGTGTTTTTGCGCTCGCTTGAAAAGCGCGAATCGTTTCTAAAATAGTAACGACTCCACTTCCTGCGTCACTAGCACCAAACGAGGGAGTTAAAGCACTGTCATAATGAGACAAGAGCAATAAAGACTTGCCGTTTCCAGACCCTTTAATTTTTGCGAGTATATTTTTAGGTTTATCTAAACTCTTCCACTTAGGGTTGATAATAAATCCTTCTTGAATTTCGGTTTTTAAACCCAATCCATTTAATTGTTCTACAATATATTCTCTAACTCTAGCGTGTTCTTCAGTTCCAATATAATGAGGAGCTTTCGTAATTTCTCTTAGATGAATTAAAGCTCTTTCTGTGGAAAATTTAGTTTCAGAAATTGAGGCTGGAGTTCCACTTTTAGGCATTAAACTGGAAAAACTTAAGTACACCAAGCCAATTATTAAAAAGAAAGATATTAAGGGTTGAAAACGCTTCATAAATAGAATTTTTATACGCTTTAAAAGTACCAAATAATATCAATAAAAGTAAATATTACTATTTACTGGAAGGAGTTCTTAATATTTATGATTAACTTAGAGAGTTAAACTACTATTATTATGGGAATTAAAAGTTTTATTGGAAAAAGGTTTAAAAGTAAAAAAGACAAACCCGAAAACATAACTGTCTCTGATTATATGACCAAAAAATTAATTGTATTTAAACCTCAACAGTCAGTCTTGTTTGTAATGAATCAACTTATTAAAAATCGAATTTCTGGAGGACCCGTTGTTAATGAAAATAATGAATTAGTTGGAATTATATCCGAAGGGGATTGTATCAAACAAATTACCGAAAGCCGTTATTACAATCAACCTTTAGAAAATATAAATATAGAAGAACACATGGCTAAAGATGTCGAAACCATTAATGGTGATATGAATATTTTTGATGCTGCTGAAAAATTTATTACTTCAAAAAGAAGAAGGTTTCCTATTTTAGAAGAAGGTAAATTAGTGGGTCAAATTAGTCAAAAAGACATCTTAAAAGCTGCTTTAAAATTGAAAGGTCATTCTTGGTAGTAATAAAAAATCTTCTAATATTTTATATATAAAACTGAAGCAAAAAAAATTAATATTTATTTAAACTAGTTAGAGTTTATGATAATTTCATCTATTTCATAGGTTCCATCAAAATCTTCTTTACCACTTCCTATATATTTAAATCCAATATACCCTTTTCCGTTAATACAATCTAAACTTATATTTCCTGAAGGATACCAATCCCCATAAAAATCATCATCTTGAACTATATAAGCACCTGTTAAACTATCCCAAGTACTGGCAGTAATAGTGTTTGGATTTCCATCCCAATCACTAGAGAATAATAACATTAATATACTACCATCAGAAAAACTATTAGAAGTTTTAAAGCTGATCGTTTCACCATCTTGAGCATCAAAATCAATTTCTGGCATAATTAACCAAGCAATAGTGCTATCATCATTAGAATTATAAGAACCAATTGAAGCAGAAATTCCTAGAGAAGGGTTTTCATTACCACCATCGCTAAAATAAGCCTCATAATCTCTAGAACCTTCTTGTGTATAATTTATCCAACCATTTCCAGTAATTGACTCCCCGTCTTCTTGTGAATCAAACAATTCACTAAATATTACATTACTTCCAATTGTTTCTGCTAAACCACAATCTACCTCAACAGGATCACAACGGTCTGTACTATCAAAATAGATAGTTTCTGGAGAGTTTAATACTATATTAAAAGTATCTCCAAAATAGTTATAGGTTAATATTCCATCTAAATATCCCCTTCCTTGAGGCACTTCAATAGCTTTAAAATCTGAAAATGTGCTAGTGCTTAAGATTACACTGAAGCCCTCGATACAACTCTCTAAATTTCTTTCTCCGTTAAATTCATCTTCTGATTCGGCAGCAAAAGTTTTACGATTTTCACCCAATGCATCATTGCGATTAAATTGTATGTCATTTAATCTCAAATAAAGATTTGTTTTAGCTGCTGAAAAATCTGAAATATTTATTGATAATGGTTCTATTTCTGATAACTCAGTAGCTCTTATGATTGTTTGATCCATAAGTGATTCAGCAATAGCTAAAACTTGATTCCCATCTCTAAATCCTAGAGATAAAACACCTCCATTATACCCTATAGATAAACCATCAAGTTTAACAAATACTTTTCTACCAAATTCAAAAGTGGTAAATAAAGGGCTAACATTTATTAAAACTTTTACTCCTCTGCTAGGATTAACTGATAGGTCTTGTATCACTAATTCTTCATATATGTTTCCTGCTTTATCATTTGAAATTACGAATCCAGAAATAAACAAATCACTTTCGGTAAAACTCAAAACATCATTACCATTTGCATTTTGTTCTTGTTCCAACAAAGAGTTTAAAGTATTAATTGTAATTACAGTTCCATTTATAATTGGAGCAACAGGATCTGTGTTTGGCACTTCGTAATCATCATCTTTCAAACAAGATATTATCAAGGTCATTGTAAAGAAAAAAGCTGCTAGTTTATAATTTTTTATAATTTTCATGTCGATAAGTTTTATTTTTATGTTGATGATACATCCGTCTGTATTTTTTAATTAAAATCTTACGTAAACATTTACATAATAAGTAGCTCCAGCACCAAAGAAATAGCGAGGTCCAAAAACAGGCCCATATTCAAGTGATTTATCTTCCTTTACATCTCTATAGTTTGATTTTCTTCCTTGTTCAAATCCACCAGTCACATATTCTTGATCTAAAGCATTATTTATGGACACAAAAAATCCAATATAATATTGTTTAATTTTCCAGGACTTACCTCCAGTTACATTTACTAGAAAGTAATCGTCAAACTTTTCTTGTTTTAATAATTCCTTCGCAACTTCTGAATCATAATTGTTAAAGGGCTGTCCATCAAAATCTGAACTAAAATTATCTGATCGTGCTAAATTATTGATATCTAGATAAGCATTAGAATAGTAATTAGTTGTTAATCCTACCCACCAAAATTTTGGATCTCGATATTCAATACCCAATTGATATGCTCTTTCTGGACCTCCAGCAACATGATAATTTTTTAATTTAGTGGTGCCATTTCCAAATGAAACTGGTCCCTTTAAATCATCACTTGTAATATATAAGTTTGGACTGTTGCTATACGTATATTGACCCATCGATGCTGCACCTTTTAACTTTATAGTAGGTGTAACTTGTGCTTCAATTCCTAATTCTCCACCGATATATTGTTTTTCAACATTGGTCATTACTTCTTGTATAAATGCATCTTGCTCCAATCCTAAACCAGAAATATTTTCAGTAAAATAAAAACCTAAATCACTTCCGCCTTTAAAATTTGAATAAAAGCCAGTAATTCTAGCTTTTACTATAGCTGATCTAAAAATATATCCAATATCCACATTCTGGATTTTCTCGCTTTCTAAACCAATAGTAATTGCATTATTTTGACGGGCATTTGTAAATGTATTTCGAATGGTTGGTGCTTTTGATAGGTATCCTAAATTTAAATCTATTAAATGTTTACCTGTTACTTTATAAGTGGCACCAGCTTTTATTCCATAATTGGTAAAACTTTGTTTTTCACCTTTACCAAAAGATTCATTCCCTGGGTAATTACCATTTTCAAACAAACCGTTCCGTTGATAATTCGTATTAGAAACAGAAGCTCCTATATAAAAATCTACTCGATTGTATTTAAATTGAGTTTGGGCAAAACCAGATAATACCTCTGAATTAACCTCATAATTATATTTATAACGATCTCCTTCTTTAGCAATTCTATTTCGATTCCTAAGATCAGTTTGAGCAATATCTCCAACTTCAATAGTTACTTCCCCATCTTCACCTTCCGCAAAAAAATCTACATCTAAAAATCCTGTTCCGCCTAATAAATCTTTTAATTCAGAAAAATTTTCGCTTTTTAAATTTCGATAATTAATATTCGCATTAAATAATATCTTATCTGCAATTTGAGCATAGAAAATGGTATTTACTGTAAACTGAGTATCATCAATTCTATCCTCTTGAATAGCATAAATAGAATTTCCTCCAGTAGAAACTGAAATTGCATTTGCTCTATAAAGAGATTCCCAATCTAATTGTCCATTAGTAACTAATTCTTGTCCTGCTAAATAGGCGTTTTGGAAATCCCCTTCAGTTGGATTTGGGTCTTGTAAAAAATAACTAGGTAATCGTTGGTAATAATTTCCAAGAGGATTTTTACCTCCACCTAAATAAGCTTCTTGGCCATTAAATTCTATTAAATGAGTTCCTCCATTATCAACTCTTGTATTACCAATACTTCCAGTTTGATAAGAAGCATTCGTATTCAAATTCATTTTTTTATTTATTTTCCAATAATGATTTAACATAAACACTGGCTCTCTAATATTGCGAACACGGCTGTTTCTAAATTCTCCATTTTGGTATCCCCAATTAGGATTGTATCGAATCCCTCTTAGGTTTTTTACTTCCTGTGTTATCGCTGTTGAACGTCCTCTTTGATTTGGAGTATAAAATGAGGTAAAATTTAATGAATGATTTTCGTTTATAATCTTTTCTACAGAAGCGAAAAATGAATTAGCATCGTATAATGTTCCATCAATAAACCCTTCGTTTCCAAACCGTTTAGATACTAAAAATGAATAGGCCCAGCCTTTTTTAGAAACTCCACTATGGTACGATGCCATTATACGACCTTTATAGCTTCTGTTGGCTGCGGCAAATGAAACTCGTCCGCTTTTACGATACTTTGAAGCCCTCATTACCATATTAGTTGTTCCTGCAAGGCCGCCAAAAGTGTAATCATTAGCTTTTAATCCCATAGTAAAAGCTCTGTTTCTTTGCACGTCGTTAAGTCCTCCCCAGTCCCCCCATTGTGGGCGACCGTTAAATTGTTTGTTCATTTCAATACCGTTGATTAAAACTTTTCCATTGGCATTATCTAAACCTCTTGGTCTAAAAAAAGTAGTACTAAAATCAAAAGCTGCTGCATTTAAGAAAGTATCTTTTGATGCCTGTAAGAGTCCTGAAACATTAGTAGCTGACACTCCAAAATCACCCTCTAGTTCACTATCAGAAAGATTAATAAGTCCTATTTGAGATTCTAATTCGGTTAAATCTATATCCATAATAATAGGATCTAGATAAATGGTTGCTCCGTTTTGAATGGTAATAGGAATACATTGAGTAATGTAATTCAACTTACTGACTACGAGAATTTGTTCACCTTTTGGAAAATCTGAACCTATCAAGGCAAATAATCCCTTCATATCTGTCTTTGTTTCAAAATTTGAAGACAAAATATGTATTTGTACGTCTGTGATTACTTCACTTGAATATGTATCTACCAACCTTCCTTTTATTACAGCCTCTTGAGCATGTAAAATGGTACCGCTAATATATACAACAGCTAATGTGAAAATAAATTTTCTCATTTTGTTTTATACGTTTGCTAAGATTTATATGTACTTATAAAAAGGGAAGTGTGTTAAATTTAAGCAATAAATTTGAAATAACTACTTTTGAATTATAAAATATTTAAAAAAACATTTCATAATACTTACTATATGAGACGAATACACTATTCTTTAGTCCTGTCAATACTATATTTAACGGTTAGTTTTGGTCAGAATTCAAAAACATATAAAGTGAACACTATTGCTTTTTACAATTTGGAAAATTTATTTGATACTGAAAACGACCCAATTACTTTTGATGATGACAGAACTCCTGAGGGAAAAGACCATTGGACGAAAGAAATCTATCAAGATAAATTAAAAAATATGGCAAGGGTGATTGCAGAAATTGGAGCTGATGTTTCTGGAACAACTCCTGCTATTATTGGTGTATGTGAAGTTGAAAACAGAACGGTTTTAGAAGATTTAGTAAATCAAAAACCTTTAATCAAAAAAGATTACGGTATTATACATTTTAATTCACCCGATAGAAGAGGGATTGATGTAGCTTTATTATATAAAAAGAAATTATTTACCCCTACCAGTTACAAGGCAAAAGAATTATTAATTTATGATGATAACGATAAATCTAAACGGGTTTTTACTAGGGACCAATTGATAGTGAGTGGGATATTAGATGGAGATAAAATAAACCTAATTGTAAACCATTGGCCATCTAGAAGAGGTGGAGAAAAAAGAAGTCGATCAAAACGAATTAAAGCAGCAAAATTAAATAGACAAATAATAGATTCTTTATTTAGCGAAGATCCCTACGCAAAAATTATAACAATGGGAGATTTTAATGATGACCCGACAAGTCCTAGTATAAAAAAGTATTTAAAAGCACAACAGAAAAAAGAAGGGCTTAGCATTAAAGAATTGTATAATCCTATGGAGGATATAGCTAAAAAAGGTTTAGGATCGCTTGCTTACAGAGATAACTGGAATCTTTTTGATCAAATAATTATATCTACAGAATTAACAAAAAAAGAGTTCTCAAGTTATCGATTTTATAAGGCAGGTATTTATAATAAAACCTATTTAGTAAATGCTCATGGTAGGTATAAAGGCTATCCATACCGTAGTTATGCAGAGGGTCGTTATACGGGTGGTTATAGTGACCATTTTCCAGTTTATATATACTTAATTAAAGAGAAATAATACCACCAGATTTAATATAAGAGCCTCCAATTAGAATTCTAATTGGAGGCTTTTATATGATTATGCCATATTGGTTATGTCCAATAAAAATATATATGATGTATTATTGTCTAGCTTTCCTATTTGCAATAAAACTTTTTACAAAATAAACCATCGAAAAAGCAGAAGTTCCAATCATTAACAACACTCTTAAAAGTCCTAAGCCTCCTTGATCTATTGATTTAGGTAATCTCATACCTACTAAGGCAATTAAAATAACAAGCGTTAAAAGAACGGCTATATGCGCAACAACTTTATTTTCCTTTCTTACTCCTGGTGAACAAAGAATTAAAGCTGCACCAAAACCTACCGGGATAAGTGCGGTTGGTGAAATTACTTCAAGATATCCCCACAATCCAATTGCGATCAAACAAACTGAATTTATAATATTAGCTTTTGTAGCATTCATAGTATGGTGTTTTTGTTAATTAATATTTGAAATAAAAATACAAGAATAATTAATATAATCTATTAATTTAATCTATTAATCCAATTTGATTCAAAACCACTAGATAACAGATTATTGCAATTCTTAGCAATATTGTTTATTCAAAGGTGATATAGTTACTAAAAAAAAGCGCCCCAATAAAATTAGGGCGCTTTAAGTATTGTTATATTCTAAGTTTTAGAATTCATAACGCATAGAAGCATTAAATGTTCTACCACCAGTGATAAAATATCCAAATCTATCAGATTGATTGATTGCAATTTTATCAAAAACATTAAACACGTTAGCTCTAAAAGTCATTTTATTATCACCAAAACTAAAACGGTAGGTAACACCAGCATTAGTCAATGCATAACTATCTAATTGAGCTCCTTTAAAATCTGCTGATTCAGTAAATACATTCGTAAATTCATAATGATTGTCATTATATTTAATACGAGCATCAATACTTAACCCTTCAACAACTTTCGCATCAAAACCTATTCCAGTAGTAAATTGCGGCGCTGATGATACTTTAATACCATCACGATTCACTATTTCTGTAATGCCTATTTGCGAATTGTTTTCAGCGTTAAAAACAGAAACCTCAGCGTCTCCTTTATAATACCAAGAACCACCAGAAATAAATCCTTGTATTGTTAACCAATCAGTAGCTCTATAATTAACATCTAATTCAGCTCCAGAGTGGAATTGTGTGATTCCTCTTTGTAGGATAGTTAAATCTATATCATCTGTATCATCATCAGGAGTTCCACTATCATCGGTATCAAAGTTTGATAATGTTCTATCTGTCCAATTTGTTGCATATGCATTAAAGTTTGCTCTAAAACGATTTGCTTTGATATGGTATCCAGCTTCAAAACTTGTAATTTTCTCGTTTTCTACTGCTGGAGATATTGGTTCTGTAATTTGACCTCTATTTCTATTAAAAACATTATCTAAATAAGGCTGTCTTGAATATTGACCTGCATTAAGGAAGATCGTATTATCTGGATTGATTTTATATGAAAGACCCCCTTTTATATTATATCCAGTTTTACTAATTTTATCAGATTTTACACCTCCATCGAATCTATCTTCTCTTTCATAAGATTGGTTAGAAAAAGCACCCTGAGCAAATATTGTAAACCTATCTGTAGCATATTCTAGTTGACCAAATACTCCTTGATAATTTATTTTCTCTGAATTATCGTAAGCGATTCTATCTTCTTCTGGAGCATAATCAAATAACGTTGACCATGGATTAGCATCGTATGTTTCAGTTACTACGTAATCTGCTGGTTGATTTGCTCCACTATCATTTGTCCATCCTTCTAAACCATACAAGTCTACTACTTGTCTAAAGTGATCACCTTGATAAAATCTTGCATCTACTCCAACACTTGCTGATAGGTTATCAGAAAAGTCATGATTTAAATTAGAAACCACTCCATACCAAGCGTGATTATTCATAGAACCTCTTCTAATGTATCCATCAAAACCACCTACACCTATTGCAGCGTTAGCTTCTTCTATTGCAGGGTAATCAATTTGTCCTGGGAAAGTTACCCCATCTACTTCAACGTCTGCTGTTCTAATACGTCCATTTCCTCTTGGACCAGTTCCACCACCACGTCCCCAGGAAGCATAAGCAACTGTAGATAGTGTAGTGTTATCAGAAATAGTAAAATCCCAGTTTAAGTTAGTAACTGGTTTGTGGTAAAAGTTTTGTCTTTCAGACGATATATCTGTACCGTCTTCATTTAAATAACCCCAATGTTGGTTATATTTTGGATTAGCAGCAATTCTTTCTTTAGATTGAGACCATTTTTGACCATGTAATTGCGGTGAACCAGTAACTAAGAAGTTAAAGTTATGTTTTTCACTCGCCTTATAACCAACAGAAAAATAATAGGTCTGCCCTTGTCCATAAGTACCTTCAGACCATTTTCTATGTGCTTGCCAGTAATCTAATAATACTGAAAAAGCCCACCCTTTTTCGTTCATACCAGAATCATATCCGGCAGTGGCTTTCATATAACTGTCGTTTGCTCCAGTAAAGCGAACAAATCCACCTTGTTTTTTGTCTGCAGCTTTCATAACAATATTAGTGGTTCCCCCAACTGAAGAAATCGCTAATCTTGAGGCTCCAAGACCTCTTTGTACTTCAATAGTTGTTGCAATATCTGAAAGACCTGACCAGTTAGACCAATATACCTTTCCATCTTCCATACCATTTACTGGTTGACCGTTTAATAGTACTGCAATGTTCGTTTGATCAAATCCTCTTAAAAATAATTGAGAATCTCCAAAACCGTTATTACCAGTTACTGTTGCAGATGGTGTAAATGCAATTGATTCAGTTATATCTCTATTCGCTCCTCCTCTAAGTTCGATCTCTTCAGCAGAAATTGTTGAAACTGCAGTAGGGGTTGCTCTTCCAGCTGCAAGCTGAACAACTCCAGTTCCGATAACTACAACTTCTGAAAGTGCGTTTGGATCTGGCTCTAACGTAATAACTTCTAAAACTAAAACACCATCAATTAGTTCATAAACATAAGTTTGAGTAGTGTACCCTAGGTAAGAAACATTTACAGTTCCTTGGTCACCTTCTACTGTAAGTTCAAAATTTCCGTCAAAATCAGTGATAGCACCGTTATCTGTACCATATTCAACGATATTCGCTCCAGATAGTGGACCTCCTAAATCGCTGTCGTTAATTGTTCCAGTTATAGTTCCTTGTGCAAATGAAATAACATTTACAAATAAAAAGGAAACTACTAAATAAAAAGTAATTTTTTTCATCATTAAATTGTTTT